>PUKM01000043.1 GCA_003552325.1 Natrialbaceae archaeon
CGAGTGGTCCCTGGCTCTCGGGTCACGAAAATGGCTCCCGCCAGGAGCGTTAACCCGATCAATATGCCGAGTCCGGTCAACCCCGCATTGGTGTCGCTGAGCGTTTCACCGAGCAACTCCGCTAACAGGCCATGATCCTCCTCGAGGCCGAAGTAGGTAATGACGCCAACGAAGGCCACGACTACGCTCCCAAGGAACACGAGTAACTCAGCGAGCGCGACGACGGCCAGATTTTGCTCGAACTCCGAGTCGGAGTTTTTCGCGAACAGATAGGCCATAATCGGGGATCCTGTCGAGCGCCCCCAAGGTAGCGCGCTTCGGGCAAAGTACCCGGAGAGAAAGGTAACGACGAACGATCTGCCGGTCACTCGCCCGGTCAGCGGATTGAGGAGTTGGTTGATTACGGCAGCCCGGAAAATGAGGATCGAGCCACCAGTGAGAAACGCCCCGGCAACGAACAACGGGTTCGCCTCCCGTAGCGTTGAAAGCACTTCCTCCCAACCGACACCGTAGACGAGGAGTGCGAGAAGGCCGATGGCGATAGTGAGGCCGACGGCTGCCCGACGATACTGCATATGATTCCGTAGGAGGCCCTCGAGTCTTAAGGGATACGAGTAGAAGTGGTACAACAGGGGAGAGGATACAGCAGCCAAATAATTACTCCAGAGAATAATTCTGCCCGTCAACGTTTTCGCAAGTTATAGAACCACGGTGGATGAATCATGAGTAATGAGCGAACGGAACATCAGGGTCGAACCGATCGACCGACGTGCTGTCGAAGACCAGGAGGTCGAAATCGTCGAGCGAAAGGGGATTGGACACCCGGACTCGATCTGTGACGGTATCGCCGAGAGCGTCGCCGGGGGCCTCGCACGGGCGTATCTCGAGCGCGTGGGCAAAGTGCTGCATTTTAACACCGACGAAACACAGCTCGTTGCCGGCGAAGCCGCCCCTGCATTTGGTGGCGGTGAGGTCGTCGATCCAATCTATCTCCTGATCGTCGGTCGCGCGACCAAACACTACGAGGGCCAGACGATTCCCACCGAACGGATCGCACTGAGTGCTGCCCGGGACTACATCGAGCAGGAACTGCCACAACTCGTCTTCGGCGAGGACATCATCGTCGACGTCAAACTCGGTGAGGGAAGCGGTGACCTCCAGGACGTGTTCGGCGAAGAGGAAGTCCAGGTGCCGATGGCGAACGACACGAGTTTCGGGGTCGGCCACGCGCCACTCTCTGAGACTGAAGAGATCGTCTACAATGCCGAGAAGCGCCTGAACCAGGAGTTTGCTGCTGACAACCCGTATCTCGGCACCGACATCAAGATCATGGGCAAACGCGAGGGTGACCGAATCGACGTCACCGTGGCCGCCGCGATGGTCGACGAACACGTGCCAGATATCGACGCGTACGTCGATGCCGTCGATGCCGTCACGGACTTCGTCGAAGACGTCGCCAGCGAGTATACCGACCGAGACGTGTCCGTCTACGTCAATACAGCGGACGACGTCGAATCGGGCTCGATCTACCTCACCGTCACCGGCACCTCCGCCGAACAAGGTGACGACGGCTCCGTGGGTCGTGGCAACCGTGCGAACGGCCTCATTACGCCGAACCGATCGATGTCGATGGAAGCCACCAGCGGTAAGAATCCCGTCAACCACATTGGGAAAATCTACAACCTGCTCTCGACGGACATCGCCCAGGACGTCGTCGCCAACGTCGACGGCATTCGTGATCTCCGGGTGCGGCTCCTGAGCCAGATCGGTCGCCCGATCGACCAACCCCACGTGGCCGACGTCCACGTCGTCACCGCCGACGACGTCGACCTCGAGGACGTTCGTCCGGAAATCGAGGCCATCGTCGACGATGGCTTGGCAGGCGTCACGGACATCACCCAGCGCGTGATCGACGGCGAACTCGACACCTTCTGACTCGGATCCCGGTTATCACTGTCTCCACTGGTCTACACTCGGCCCCCGTCGTTTGAGAGAGCAGAGTCTGTCTCGAGAGTGGTGACTCCACACACAGACCGGGCAACCAACCTCGAAGAATCAAGGCGATTTTGTAGCCCTGGGGTAAGGGAGGAATATGACCGTGGTCCTTGCCGGTGTTGGGGCTGACACAACGAACGTCGGCGCGCTTGCCCCGCTGTACGAAGATGGGCGCTTCGAGTACGTCCCGATCCCCGAAAAGACGGCCGAGACCAGCGAAACAGCCACCCTCGGAAACTGGTCGTTCTCCCACCGCCCAGGCTGTGCCGCGGATCTCACCACTTCGATCACCCCACAACCCGTGCACGAGGAAGAGAGTAGCCTGACCGGGTCTGCCCTCGAGGGATGGCCTCTCCACCACGACCCGAATTTCGAGGCCCTGACCTACGGCGAACACCGTACGAGCGGGTACGTCTCCCGGCTGAGCGCACTCGAGCCCGGTGACGTGGTCGGCTTCTACGCCGGATTACGACGGGAGAACGATCCCGACAACCGGGCTCACCGGTATCTCATCGGCTATCTGACGGTCGATCGGGTCGACTGTATCACCCCCGAAATGGATCGTGAGACGGCCGCAGCGGTGTTCGCGGCCCACCCTGACAACGCCCATACGAAACGAGCACGAGACGGTCGTCCGTACCTCGAGGAGAAGTCCATCGTCCTGATCGACGGCAAACAGCCCGGTGGATTGTTCGAACGCGACCCCATCCGGTTGAGTGACTATTTCGTCAAACCAGGCAACGAACGGGCGCAGTACTACCTGCGTGAGGACCTCCTCGAGCGGTGGAACGTCACCGCAGGTGGCCGAAATATGATGTACAAACCCGCCTACAGGTGTGATCTGAAGGGGTCAGCGTTCCGAGAACTCGTTGGTCTTCCAGTCGAGCGTCTGTAACCGTCACAGACTCCGGTAATATTTGCACCCACGAGATGGCTACACCCGAGGAAGCGGGCCGCTCTACCCCCAGTGGAATGTACTGGTCAGATCGGGTTAACAACTCCCGTCAAGTGTTGCCTCTGTCTCTCGCCAGTATCGAGATTTGCCGGATAGACGGCCTGAAACCCGTGTATTTTTGAGTCTCGAGAACTGGTAGGGTAGTATGACGAAGCAATCAACTCGAAGACGGTTCCTTGCAGGAGCGACCAGCGGCACGGCGATAGCGATTGCCGGTTGCCTCGGTGGCGACGACGACGTAGACGACGCCGGTGCTGATGATACTGATACTGGCACTGACGATGACGTCGACGACAGCACGGACGATACCACCGACGACGCAGACGACACCGAAGAAACCGCAAGCTACGAAGTGTGGGCACTCGACCAGGGAACGGACCAGATATACATCTACGAACCGGCAGGCGACGACGAGTTCGAGCAGGTCGCCGAGCTCGACGTGAACGAGGACACAGACGACACAGGGTTGGTTCCGCACATGCTCGATTTCAGCTCGGATTACGAGTACGCCGCTGTCGCCTGTACTGCTGGTGCACGAACCCTCGTCTATCGGACGGAGGATCGTGAATTGGTTGCGGACATCGACACCGGTGCCGGCTCACACTTCTCCGGATTCACGCCGGACGACGAGTACATCCAGGTCGACGCGATCGGCGAGGGAGCTATCGTCCGCGTCGACGCTGACCTCGAGAACGAGGAGTTCGAAATCGTTGACGAGATCGTCATCGACGAGGACGAGACCTTCCAGGAGTACGAGGACGCCTTCCCGGAAAACGACGACGGTGTGCGCGCTCAACCGATCTGTCACGACTACGCGAACGGCCACTCCTACCACACTCTCGGTCCGGCCGTCGACTTCGCCGGTGTCGTCGTCGTCGATTACGATAGCTTCGAGATCGACCACGTGCTCACGCCCGAGGAAGCTCGGGCGAACTGTGGGACCATGGCCAGCCCCGACGAAGAAACCATGTACCTCACCGCAGGGGCCCCGAGTAACCACGAAGCGACCGGCGGCGTCGGCGAATGGTACGCCATCGATACCGAGACGGTCCAGGCACTCGAGCCAGGCTCCGAAGAGCCACTCGAGGACTACACCTACGAAGACGTTGCTCGAGACAGCGAAGGGTACGACGCCCACGGCTTCTGGTTCACCGACGCGGGTGACGAACTCTGGATCCTCAACCGAGAAACCGACGACGGGCTGGTCGTCGACCCCGAGACCAACGAAGTGATCGACGAGATCGAGGATTACGGTCCAGCACCGGACATCATCTGGGGGTCACCGGATGACGAGTACATGTTCGTAACCCTGCGCGGCAGCGAACCACTCTCGGGTGACCCACACGCAGCCGAAGGTGAAACGCCCGGTTTCTCCGTGCTGAGCATCGACGACCGCGAGATTGTCACCGTCGTCGAACCGGATGAGGGCAACGAGGATAGCGACTTCCACGGCATCGGCGTCCGAGAGACGTAACCGACGAGGACAACCCTTATTTTCGCCGTCTCGGAAAGGAGGTCATGGACCAAGACGGCGACCCATCCACGGGACCGGGAACCACTGACGGTGACGGTGGCGGTAACCCGGGATCGTCTCACGAACAAGTGCAACGCAGTTCGACGGACGATGCGATGCCTGGTGTGCCACAAGAGGACACGCTCGAGGACGAATCCGATCCCATCCCCGAGGACGTGCAGAAGTATGCGCGATTCAAAAAGATGGATGGCGCACAGTACGACCGCGTCAACGAGTTCCTTCGGGATCGAACCTACATTACGGCTCGAGAGTGGGCCATTGCCCGTCTCTGTGCGGATTTTCGGACCGAGACGGGCGTCGAGATGACGAAAATCGGGGAGAACCTGCCCGAGCTCGTCCCGTTTATGACCGACACCTACACGCCACAGGCCGTCAATCAGGCCCGTTCGTCGTTCGAGGACAAGGTGCGAACGGCTGGGGCCACCTTCCTGTACGGCGCGATGTGTGATTTCTTTACCGCCGAGGAACTCGACGACGTGATGTACGAAGCCACAGAGGTCTCGAAGTTCCTCCTCGAGGTCGAAGGCGTCGACCTCGCCGTTGAGGACGAACTCGAGGCCGAAGAACGCATCTCGAGTGTGATGCGAGAAGTCAGAGAAGCGAGTAAGGAACTTCGGGAGTCAGAGGAGTAGCACGCGAATGCTCGCGCCTACAGTTGGGGTTGCGTTCGGTTCCAAGATTGGCCTACATCAGGTCGGGTGTGAACTGGTTCGGCCAGCTTTGTCGAGATACGCTGTCCGCCTACAATAGAGTCTCTGTACTGGTCGTCGGTGTCTACTGCTCGTCTGCGTCCGTTTCGGTACTGTCCGGACTCTCAGCACCTTTCTCTTCCTCTGCTGGCGAACCCTCCGCACCCTTAGCGCCTTCATCGCCATCACCTTCCTGGAGTTTCTCTCGCATCTTCCGTCGAGGGTCGTTTTCGATAATCCCTTTCACGCGTTCTTCGTCGAAAAACAGTGTCGGCTCATCGTGGGCGAACGTCACCCAGTTTTCGATGGACAGGGGACGAAGGTGAATCTCGAGAGTGCCCGTCTCGAGGGCACGTTCGAACACGTTCACCAGGTCACTGATGGCGTAGGCTAAGGGGATGATGACGGCCGTCTGGCTCGAGTCATCGCGTTCGATGACGATGGTGTAGACGGTATCACCCAGGCTGTTGGTGTAGACGTCGGCCCCATCAAATGCGACGTCCGATCGCTCGACCACGGCCTCAACCTCCTCGTACTGACTGCCCGGAAGCAAGACGCTCATCCCGAAGCGCTCGTCTTTCTCGGCGGGTGACACGGTGCCGGATTCGACGGCGACGACGTCCCAGCCAGCCTCGCGGTACTCCTCGGCGAACGCCGTCGCATCCTCGAGCACGGCTTCCCACTGCTCTCTGTTGACGCCGCCCATCATGCTCGACCACCACTGCTCACGTCAGTCATGCTCGAGGGAAGGAGCGTCCGATGCAAAACAGTTTGCTTCCCAGTTACGACGGACCGTATCGATCGTCTTCGACACTCGGAACGTCGTGGAGATGACACGCCGCAGGGTGCGCTGATTCCGGGAGCCCGGGGTTTTCTCGTTCACAAACACTCCCGTAGGTTTCGGCAAGCTGTTCGGCGGCATCGTCCCATTGTTCGCTCGCCAGTGCCATCACTGCCTCCGTCACTCGCTCATCGTGTCTCCCTGAGACCGGCCACTCGAGGATGTCCGCCTTCAGGTCGGCGACGAACGCGTCAGGGTCGGTGACGTCGAACTCTCCGTCTTCGTCCTCGTACTCGCCCCGATCACCGACTGCCTCGAGGGTGATCGCGCGGTTCTCGATGCGTTCACGCAGAGTCATGATCGCCCGGTAGACCTCCTGATCGATCTCGAGATCGTCAGGTGGAATAATTTGAGGGCACCTGGTTCGGAACCGACAGCCTGTCGGGGGATTCCGTGGGGAGGGAACGTCCCCCGAGATCGTTTTCCGATCCCGGTCGCGTTCGTCCGTCGACGCCCGTGGCACGCTCTCGAGGAGGGCTTCGGTGTAGGGATGGCGTGGCGATTCGAAGATCTCCTCGCTCGGACCGATTTCGACGATCTCACCCAAGTACATCACCGCCACCCGGTCACAGACGTGGCGAATCACCGAGAGGTCGTGACTGATAAGCAGATAGGTCAAATCGAACTCATCCTGGAGGTCATCGAGGAGGTTCAAGACCTGTGCCTGGACACTCACGTCGAGCGCACTCGTCGGTTCGTCGAGGACGATGAACTCCGGTTCCAGGGCAAGCGCTCGAGCAATGCCGATGCGTTGACGCTGCCCACCGGAGAACTCGTGGGGGTAGCGATCGACGTGGTCGGCTGCGAGACCCACTCGCTCGAGTAAGTCCTGGACCTTCGCCCGTCGATCTGTCTTACTGCCGACGTCGTGGATATCGAGGGGTTGGCGGACGATTCGTCCAACCGTCATCCGCGGATCCAGACTCGAGAACGGGTCCTGAAAGACGATCTGGGCCTCCCGGCGGAACGCTTTTAATCCAGTTCCCTCGAGGTCGTAGACGTTTCTGCCATCGAACTCGACGGCACCCCCCGTGGGTTCCTGTAACCGAAGCAGTGTCTCGCCCGTCGTGGATTTCCCACAGCCTGATTCACCCACGAGTCCCAGGGTCTCCCCTTCGTGAATGTCGAAACTCACCCCATCGACCGCGCGGACGGGGACGGGGTCGTCACCGAGCAACCGGTCGATTAGCGAGTCGTTCTCCCAGAAATATTTTTCCAATCCAGTCACTCGAACGAGTGGTTCGTTCGTTGGGCGCCCTGTCGTTGTCACAGTGTGATCATCAGCACTCATCGTGAATCTTCCTCCGTGTTGCCGCCGTCAGAGCGAGCCGGTTCCACTGGTTCGTCGGCAGCATCCTCGAGCGGCTCTGCCGAGCCAAAGTAGTCTGCATCCAGGGCCCTGGCCTCCGAGTACGTCGTCTCCGCGAGGTAACACCGCGTGGCGTGATGGGAGCTCCCGTCGACATCGAACTCGGGCGGGTGTTCGAGACACTCTTCCATCGCCTTCGGACATCGATCAGCGAAGTAACAGCGGCCGCCCATCTCGTGGTCCAGGAGACTCGGCACGTTACCCGGAATCGGTTGTAACCGTGCGCCGATTCCCTCGAGGTCGGGGATGGAGCCGAGCAGGCCCTGCGTGTAGGGATGGACCGGATCGTCGAAGACGTCCGCGAGCGTCCCGCGTTCGACGATCTCACCGGCGTACATGACGCCGACGCGGTCACACATCCGGGCGACAACGCCCAGGTTGTGCGTAATGAGAAGGATGGTCATGCCCGTCTCTTCTTGGAGTTCCGTGAGGAGGTCGAGAATCTGTGCCTGGATGGTGACGTCCAGTGCCGTCGTGGGTTCGTCGGCGATCAACACCTTCGGCTCGCCGGCCAATGCCTGGGCGATCATCGCCCGCTGGAGCATTCCCCCGGAGTACTCGTGGGGGTACTCCTTCGCTCGGAGTGGGGCGTCCGGGATTCCGACCAACTCGAGCAGTTCGACGGCTCGCTCGAGGCTCTCGCTTTTGACGTACTTTCGTGAGCCCATGACGGTGCTCATGAGGTACTGACTCAGCCCGTACCCCTGTGTCCGTGAGGCAACCGATCGTGGATTTGCCCTCGCCCGACGCTGGGCCTCGACGGCTTCAGCGATCTGTTCGCCGACGGGAATCGAGGGGTTGAGGCTACTCATCGGATCCTGGAAGATCATGCTGAAGTGGGTGCCTCGGAGCGTCCGACGAACGTTCGACGGCAGCGACTCGAGGTCGACGTAGTCGCCGTCGACGGCATCGGGATGGTCCGCACGAACCGTGTCAGCGAACGTTTCGTCCCGATACCAGAGTTCGCCGCCGGTAACCCGGCCTGGTGACTCGAGCAAGCCGAGGACCGATCGGGCGGTCACGCTTTTGCCGGAGCCGGATTCGCCGACGATACCGAACACCTCACCGTCGTGAATATCGAGTGTGAGCTTTTCGACGGCGTTGACTTGCCCCTCTTCGGTGAAAAACCGTGTCTCGAGGTCACGCACCCGGAGGAGTGGTTTCTGGATCATCTCACATCCCCCCTCCGTGTTCGCCCTCGAGTCCGGGATCGAGGGCATCCCGTAGCCAGTCGCCAAGGAGGTTAATCCCGACGACGGTCACGACGATGGCCAATCCGGGGATGCTCGCGATCCACCACGAGGTCCCAAGATAGTCACGGCCCTGTGCGATGTCGAATCCCCAGGAGAGCGTCGTCCCCGAAAAGCCGAGAAACGAGAGTGAACTCTCGAGCAGGATGATCGCGGCGACCTGGATCGTGGCCAGGACGATGATCGGAGTCAGGCTGTTGGGCAGAACGTGCTGGCGCAGGATGGTCCAGTCGCTCGCGCCAAGGCTCTTTGCGGCTTTGACGTACTCCTCCTGTCTGATCGAGAGGGCCTCCCCTCGAGAGATGCGGGCGAACCACACCCAGTTGACGATGCCGACGACGACGGTGAGCCCGAGCGGGAAGACGAACGATTCGGGCATCCCATCGACCAGCCCTGCCCTGACGAACGGGTCGGGTATCGCAATCGCCTGGTAGTCACTCCCTCTGAAAAAGCCCACGAGCGCGAGTGCGAGCACGAGCGCCGGGAACGCGAGCATGATGTCCGCAAAGCGCATCAGGCCGTCGTCGACCCGGCCACCGAAGTAGCCAGCCACGAGGCCGACGCCGACACCAGTCCCGACGGCGACGGCGGTGCCTCCAAGCCCCACCAGGAGCGAGGTACGTGCGCCAAAGAGGACCCGTGAGAAGAGGTCTCTCCCGAGTGCGTCAGTCCCGAACGGGTGGTCAAGGGAGCCTCTGGTTTCGGTTTCGACCGTCTGGCGCTCACCGTCTACCATCTGAAACTCTTCGGTCGTGTACGTTACCCCAGCAGGCGGGATGTTCGATTCCTCGAGGCCCTGCTGGGTAGGATCGTGCGGGGCGATAAACGGCGCAAAGATGGCCGTAAGGAGGACGACAAGGACGAGAACGAGTCCGATTTTGGCCATCACACTCCGGCTAAACTCGCGTTTGAGACTTTGTTTGACGCGGTCGGAGATCATCGCTTATTACCTCCGGTCGAGGCCGCTCGAGGACGGTACAACCCGATCATTCGTAACTCACCTTCGGGTTGAGTTTGGCGTAGAGGGCGTCGACAGCGATGTTGATAATGACGAACCCGACGCCGATGACGATCAGTGATCCCTGGATAATCGGCCAGTCACGAACGTCGATGGCGTTAATGATCAACGTGCCGAGGCCGGGCCAGTTAAACACGAACTCGGTGATAACGGCCCCACCGATCAACGTCCCCAGTTGGAGGCCCAGCACCGTAATAATGGGAATCATCGTATTCCGCAGGACGTGTTTGTATCTGACCAGCGTCTCGGGGACGCCTTTCGCCCTCGTCGCGAGGACGTAGGATTTCCCGAGTTCGTCGAGCATCCCGCTCCGGGTCAGGCGAACGATCATCGCCGTAAAGTACGTCCCGAGAGTGACTGCCGGCAGGATCATATGGGCGATCCAGGTGCGTATCCCCTGGATCTCGAGCTGGAAGATGAACATCTCCATCGCTGGTACGAACCCGATGGGCCGTCGACTCGTCGGCAGGATACCGAGGCCAACCGAGACGAGGAGGATCAGCATGATACCGAGCCAGAAGTTCGGCGTCGAAATGCCAACCAGCGAAAAGGACGTCGCCGCGTAGTCGGCTGGTTCGTGGCGTCGGGTTGCACTGATCACACCCAAGGGAATCGAGAAGATGATCGCCACGATCGTCGCCGCAAGCGCCAGTTCGATCGTCGCGGGTAACCGGGCGAAAATGATCGAACTGGCTGGCTGTGAGCGGATAAACGAATAGCCCATATCCCCCTGTATCAGTCCGAAGAGGTAGTCGAAATACTGGACGTAAACGGGTTGATCGAGTCCAAGATCGGCGGCGACCTGATCGCGCGTTTCCTGGCCTGCATCGAGTGGGGCGACGAAGTCCACTGGATTCCCCGGAGTCATATAGCGAAGCAAAAACACCAGGGTAACCACGCCCCAAATGACGAGAATACCCTGTAACAACCGACGAAGGATGAACTGATACTGTGACATGAATGCGAGAGAGAGGCCGCCTTAGCGAAGCGACATCTCGTAGGCGAGTTGATATTCGTCCTGACGAGGCTCCCACTCGACGCGCTCGTTGACACCGTAGATCAGGTACTCACGGTTCAAGAAGACGAACACGGCCAGGTCGTGGGCCAACTCACAGGCATCCATGAGGAGCTGTTCTCGCTCGTCTTCATCGATTTCGGACGCCGCTGCGAAGATGAGGTCTTCTAGTTCCTCGTCGATGAACGTCCACTGGGACGTCCCCTCAGTGAACCACGGGAAGAGGTTCTGTTGGGCGTCGAACGTCGTATTCCCCCAGCCGATGAGGAAGAAATCCGGCGTCGTCTCGATATCGCCATCGAGCAACACGTCGGTCATCTCCCCGAAATCACGCATCTCGATCTCACACGAGAGATTCTCGAGGTCGTCGAGATAACCCACACAGGCCTGTGCGATTTCGTCACTCTGGAGATACCGACCCGCTGGCACCTCGAGGGTAATCTCCTCGTCGGCGTAGCCACTCTCCTCGATGAGGCGTTCGGCCTCCTCGGGGTCGTACGGATACGGCTCGAGGTCTGGGTTGTGACCGAAGTACCCCTCGAGGGTCGGTTGGGCCGTCGCGTCACCGAAATCATTGAGCACCTCGTCGACGATGGTCTCGAAGTCGATGGCGTAGTTGAGCGCCTGTCTGAACTCCTGGCTGGAGAACGGTTCGACGTCGTAGCGCATCGGTAACATGAGGATGCGCGTGCTCGGCGCGTCGTCGATTCGGAGTCCGTCATCGCCGTCAATTCCGGGAGCATCGTCCGGTGGAACGGCCGTAGCAATATCAATTTCACCCGCTTGGAGGCTGTTGATCCGCGTACTCGATTCGCTTGCAGCATCGATCGTCAGTGACTCGATGTCAGCCTCACCGTCCCAGTAATCGGGGAACGCCCGGAACTCCGTGTACTCGTCGGCGACGTATTCCTCGAGCATGTAGGGACCGGTTCCGTTCATCTCCTCGGCGACTTCTTCGGGTTCGCGATCCATCGTCCACTCCTCTTGCATCACGGGACAGTACGAGGCGAGGTTGGCGAACACGGTCGGGTTCGTTTCGCCGGAATGGATGATGATAGCCTGGTCATTGTCTTCGTCCACCTCGGCACCTTCGATGCCAGCCAACTGGTCTGCCTGTGGGCTGCCCAGGTTCCCTTCGTCGGGGTCAACGACGCGATTGATGCTGAACGCACAATCGGCGGGTGTGAGGTCGTCGCCCTCGTGGAACGGCACGTCCTCACGAATAACCAACTGGTGACGGTCGTCGTCGACGATCTCCCACTCCGTGGCCAGCCCTTCCATGAGTTCGCCGTCTGGGTCACGCGCCAGGTGAAACTCATAGGCCTGTAAAATCACGTTGTCCGTCGTCGTCTCACGGTGGTCGTGAGGGTCGAGCGTCGTTGGGTCCTGTGACTGGCTGATCCAGAGTGTCGAGTCATCGTCCCGGTCCGGTTCGCCGTCATCGGCGTCGTCATCCTCGCCGTTGAGGTCCGGGTCGTCATCACCGAGACACCCGGCGAGCATTGCCGTCGCAGCCGTCCCACCAGCGAAGGCGAGAAATGATCGTCGGCCAATACCTTGCTTGTCTTCCCCTAGCATACCGGTGCTTTGCTTTTGCAAGTATATAAAACATCCCGCAGTAGTCGTCAGATACGCGGTGAAAATAAGTTATCTATCACGTCACTAACTCGAGTGACTGCCCTGATAAGAATAGACTCAGACTAAATAACAAGTCAATGAGATTTGTAAATTTGTCGCTAGGGATTCTCTATTGTGTGTTCTGCAATTACTGGTGGATCATGAAGATGACAGGCCGCAGGATGATCGTCTTGCGTAAGTAGTGGATTTTCCTGTTCGCAAACACTTGCATACATTTCCGCTAACCGAACCTCGGCTTCTTCCCACCGTTCTTCGGCGAGATCGGCGATGGCGGCATCGACGACCTCCTGGTGTCGAGGGTCTAGTGACGCCTCGAGCACCTGCGTTTTCAGGCCCTGAACGAACGCGTCCATGCTATCGACTTCCAGGTCACCGTCCGACCGTTCCGCCTCGTCGCTCACCGCCTCGAGGGTAATATTTCGTGATTCGATACGTTCACGCAGGGTCATCACTGCACGATACTCCGGCTGTGTGATCTCGAGATCGTCAGGTGGAATAATTTTGGGACACCTGGTTCGGAACCGACAGCCACTCGGAGGATCTCGCGGCGAGGGCACGTCCCCCGAAATCGTCTCGCGCTCCCGATCACGCTCTTCTGTCGACGCTCGAGGCACGCTCTCGAGGAGGGCTTCGGTGTAGGGATGGCGTGGCGATTCGAAGATATCCTCGCTCGGACCGATTTCGACGATCTCACCCAAGTACATCACCGCCACCCGGTCACAGACGTGTCGAATTACCGAGAGATCGTGGCTAATGAGGAGGTACGTGAGCCCGAACTCGTCCTGCAAATCGTCGAGGAGATTCAGGACCTGCGCCTGCACACTCACGTCCAGCGCACTCGTCGGTTCATCGAGAACGATGAACTCCGGTTCCAGGGCAAGCGCTCGAGCAATGCCGATGCGTTGACGCTGCCCACCGGAGAACTCGTGGGGGTAGCGATCGACGTGGTCGGCTGCGAGACCAACCCGTTCGAGGAGATCCTGGACTTTTGTCCGTCGATCTGTCTTACTGCCGACGCCGTGGATATCGAGGGGCTGGCGGACGATTCGCCCAACCGTCATCCGCGGATCCAGACTCGAGAACGGGTCCTGAAAAACGGCTTGTGCCTCCCGACGAAATGCCTTGAGATCGGCCCCCTCGAGATCGTAGACGTTCTGACCGTCGAACTCGACTGCGCCCCCCGTAGGTTCCTGGAGCCGGAGGAGTGTCTCGCCCGTGGTGGATTTCCCACACCCGGACTCGCCCACCAGACCAAGGGTTTCTCCCTCGTAAATGTCGAAACTCACCCCATCGACCGCGCGGACCGCGACGGGCTCGTCACCGAGCAATCGGTCGAGCAGCGAGTCGTTCTCCCAGAAATACTTTTGTAACTCACTGACTCGCACCAGCGGGATCTCGTCGCTTCTCGAGCGGGCCATTATTCCCCACCCCCATCGGTTGCCGCAGTCTCAGTCTGTTCCATCGCAGGGTCGTCGGCCTCCGAGAAATACCCCTCAGGAAGGGCCTTCGCCTCCGAGTACGTCGTCTCCGCGAGGTAACACCGCGCGGCGTGGTGTGGCGAGCCACGGGCGTCGAACTCGGGTGGATGCTCGAGACACTCTTCCATTGCCTTCGGACAGCGGTCGGCGAAATGGCATCGGTGCTCCATCTCGTGTTCGAACAAACTCGGGACATTTCCGGCGATCGGGTGGAGTCGGCCCTCTCGTCCCTCGAGGTCGGGGATGGAGCCGAGCAGGCCCTGCGTGTAGGGATGGACCGGATCGTCGAAGACGTCCTCGAGCGTCCCGCGCTCGACGATTTCACCGGCGTACATGACGCCGACGCGGTCACACATCCGGGCGACAACGCCCAGGTTGTGCGTGATGAGGAGGATGGTCATGCCCGTCTCTTCCTGGAGTTCAGCGAGCAAATCCAGAACCTGCGCCTGGATGGTGACGTCCAGTGCCGTCGTGGGTTCGTCAGCGATGAGGACGTCCGGTTCCCCCGCGAGCGCCTGAGCGATCATCGCCCGCTGGAGCATTCCCCCGGAGTACTCGTGGGGGTACTCATCGGCTCGTTGTACAGGGTCCGGGATGCCAACCATCTCGAGCAGTTCGATCGCGCGGTCACGGCTGGCGCGTGTGACGAACCGTTTGGACGGGAACACCGTCGAGAGAGCGTAGTTTTTTAGTGAGTAGTTCGAGCCGGATGTCCGTGCACGCGTCGAGCGCGGGTTGGCATGTGCGCGACGCTGCACTTCGACGGCCTCTGCGATCTGTTCGCCGACGGTGAGGCTCGCGTTGAAACTGCTCGCCGGGTCCTGAAAGATCATACTGAACGCCGAGCCCCGAAGTCCGTGTCTGGTCGATTCAGGCAACTCGAGTAAGTCGACGGCACCGTCTTCGACGGCGTTCGGGTGATCCTCACGGACTCGATCGGTAAATTCCTCGTTTCGATACCAGATCGACCCGTCGGTGATTCGGCCGGGTGAATCGACCAGATCCATCACCGACCGAGCCGTGACACTTTTTCCGCTCCCACTCTCGCCAACGATGCCGAACACGTCGCCTCGGCCGACCCGGAGTGAGAGATCGTTGACTGCCCTGACGGTCCCGTTCTCGGTAAAGAACTTCGTCGAAAGATTGTCGATAGTGAGTATTTCGTCGTGCATATTAGCCTCCGTGTTCCCCTTCGATGTTCGGATCCAGCGAGTCCCGGAGCCAGTCTCCGAGGAGGTTGATCCCGATCACTGCCAGGACGATGCCGATACCCGGAATCGTCGCGATCCACCACTGCGTGCTGAGATAGGCCTGTCCCTGTTGGATCTCATAGCCCCACGAGAGCGTCGTCCCCGAAAAGCCCAGGTACGAGAGGGAACTCTCGAGCAGGATGATCGCGGCGACCTGAATCGTCGCCAGCACGATCACTGGTGTCAGGCTGTTTGGCAGGACGTGGGTCACGAGAATACGGCGGTTGCTCGCGCCCATGCTGCGTGCGGCTTTCACGTACTCTTCTGAGCGTATCGCCATCGCTTCCCCCCTCGCCACCCGGGCGAACCACACCCAGGTCACGAGGGCAACGACAATGGTAACCGATCCCGGTAAGATCATGTACTCTGGCATATCCTCTGCGAAGCCGGCCATCACGATCGGGTCGGGAATGGGTATCGTCGCCGCGCCCAACACCCCAATGAGTGCAACGGCCAGGACGAGTGAAGGGAACGCGAGCATGATGTCGGCAACCCGCATCATGGAATCATCGACACGCCCGCCGTAGTACCCGGCGATGAGACCGAACGGGACCCCCATGAGGACAGCCAGCCCCGTGCCGAAGAACCCGACGAGCAACGACGTTCGAGCGCCATAGAGGAACTTCGAGTAGATGTCTTCACCGACGTTGTTCGTCCCAAGGAGGTGTTCGGTGGTCGGTTCGACGGTGTACTCGACGCGTTCACCCTCCTGGGCGATTTCAGTGTCATAGGTAATGCCGAGTGGTGGATAGGAGTTGCCCTGATCATCCCAGTAGCGGGACGTGGTTGGATCGTGGGTGGCGAGGATCGGCGCGAACAGTGCCAGAAATAGGATGAGGATCAGCAACCCAAGGCCGACTTTCGCCAACAAACTCTGGTGGAACTCACGTTTGAGACTGGCTTTCAGACGTTCAGGGATCATTGTGCTGCCACCTTTGGATTGAGCTTTGCATACAGCGCGTCGACGCAGATGTTGATCAACACGAACGAAATGGCGATAAAGACGACGACGCCCTGGAGCAACGGCCAGTCACGGTTATTCACTGCGGCAATGAAGCGGTCACCGAGTCCGGGCCAGGAAAAGACGATTTCGGTGATGACTGCCCCGCCGATCAGCGTCCCCAGTTGTAAGCCGAGCACGGTGATGATCGGAATCATCGTGTTCCGAAGCACGTGTTTGTACCTGATGAGAACCCCAGGTAATCCCTTTGCCTCCGTCGCCGTCACGTAGGGCTTTCCGAGTTCGTCGATCATCCCACTTCTGGTAAGGCGAGTGATCAGGGCCGTGAAATACGTCCCCAGTGCCACCGCTGGAAGGATGATATGATGGAACCAGGTAATGAGCGGGCCGAGGTGGAACGTGGTGAGGGCGATCCAGATCGAATCATGGAACGCCACGGGGCGACGCCCAGTCGGGAACAACCCAAGTTGGACGCTGAGTATCAGGATCAACATCAGACCGAGCCAGAAGTTCGGGGTACTGATCCCGACTAACGAACCGATCGTTGCCCCATAATCTGCCGGTTCGTTCCGCCTTGTCGCACTGACGACACCCAACGGAATCGAGATGATGAGGGCCACGATCGTGGCGGCAAACGCCAGTTCGAGCGTTGCCGGCACCCGCTCGAGCACCATTGGAAGAACGGGGCGACTGGATTGATATGAAAAGCCAAAATCACCGACGACGATCCCCTGGAGATAATCGAGGTACTGGATGTACATCGGTTGGTCGAGTCCCAGGTCTTCTCTGACCTGCTGGCGTAACTCTTCACCAGCAGCTTGATCTAGAATGAGGTTGACGGGGTCCCCAGGTGAAACGGCCCGTAACGCGAACATCACCGTGATCACCCCCCATATCACGAACACGCCCTGCAGGAGTCGGCGAACCAGAAATTTTCCGAAAGTCATCGACGTCTGTGCAAAGTAACTCCGCTTGCCCACAATATACTTTCGTTATATACTGCGGTGAAAACGGAAACTGAACGGTCTATACGCCTTAGTTCATGTCCCACACGAAGATACTTTCATCCTCGCGTGGGTCCCAGTCGATGGCGTCGTTAATCCCGTAGATCCCTTCCTGCTGGTGGAGGAACACCCACGGGGCCTTCTCTCGAGCCATTTCGTTGATGTCCATCAACAGGGCTTCACGCTCGTCGGGGTCCTCTTCGACCTGGCTCGCGGCGAGAGCCTCATCGAGTTCCTCATCCCGGAAGTTCTGGACACCGCCACCTTCCATGAAGAAGCCAGCCATCCCGTAGTCAGCGTCACCAGTAATGACACCCCAACCGATGAGATAAAACGGCACTTCACCGTCGTCGACACCCGCCGAGTTCGCGTCGGACACCTCGGGGAACTCGACGATGTCCGCCTCACAGTCGACGTTTGGCAGATCATCGATCATGTCCGCGGCGAGTTGACCGACTTCTGCGTCGTTCAGATACCGCCCCTCGGGAACGGTGAGGGTGATTTCCACACCGGCGTGGCCGCTGTCCTCGACGAGTTCTTCGGCTTGCTCGAGGTCGTGTGGATACGGATCGAGGTCGGGATTATAGCCGTTGACCTCCGGTGGCGTCGGTTGACTCATCGGTGCGCCGTAGCCGCTGAGCACGGTATTGATGATTTCCTCGTTGTCCACGGCGTAGTTCATTGCCTGACGGAACTCCTCGCTGTCGAACGGCTCGTGCTCGTTTTTCATCACGAGGAAGATGTTTCGGAAGGTGGTGACCTCACGAATATCGAGTTCGTCCTCGTCACGAACGTCTGGAACCTCGTCGGGCAGCACGTTGTCGATCAGCTGTGACTCGCCGGTACGGAGTGCACTGACACGGCCACTCGACTCGCCGTCACCGTTGAAGATAACCTGTTCGAAGTCAGGAACGTCACCCCAGTAATCGTCGAACGGTTCGAGAACGATCTGGACGTCGGGTTCGAAGTCAACGACTTCGAACGGGCCGGTCCCGTTGAAGATCTCCTCGTCGTCGCCGACGATGGCACCTTCGGAGGTTTCCTGTTCTTCGGTCCATGCTTCGTTCATCGCGCGGGCGTAGTTTCCGAACTCGAACTCTGCTAAGTCGGGTGCACCGGAGTATTCGATGGTGAGTTCGTAGTCGCCCGTTGCTTCAGCACCCTCGATCGACCCGAGCCCGGCGACCTGATCAGATGCCGGGCCGACGTCGGGGTTGATCTGGCGTTCCATCGTGTAGGCGATGTCGCTCGCCATGAGCTCGTCGCCGTTGTGGAACATGACCCCTTCCTGAATCTCGAGTTCGACTGAACCATCACCGGTGTGTTCCCAGTCAGTAACGATTCGAGGTTCGATCCCTTCCCCGGGGACGAAGTCGAACAATGGTTCATACACGTGGTCGTACACATTGAAATACGGGCCCGTGATGTGATCGACTGGGTCGACGACGTCTGGGAACTCACCCTGGGTGATGACAATCTCGTCGAAATCATCCTGATCGAGGGCATCGTCGTCGTCGCCGTCATCGGCGTCTCCGTTTTCATCGTCGTCTTCGGTCGGGTCGTCATCTGGGTCACCCAGACAACCGGCCAGACCCACGATACCCGTCGTGACACCTGCACCGGTCAGTTGAAGCACCTTCCGTCGGTTAGTTTCATTGTCATCGCTGCGCATACTTCTGTTCAGCACGCCTATAGTATTAATATGTGGTGGTATTCAGACTCAAATATTTTTTATAAAATGAAGCAATTTGTGTGCCGCCAGCCATCTGGGGCGATGCGGTCAAGTTGTTCTGGAAAGTCAATCGGGTATGGAAACGATAACCGTGGATGTCAAAGGTGAGGGGACGCATAAACTCGAGCGGTCAGCGCTCGAGACTGCTGGTGAAGTGGGGTCACTCACGTACACCGACGTCCTGACCCATCTCGAGTTGAGCCCACACGAAGTGAGTGTCCTGGTCGACGGCCGACCGGTACCGGAAGATCAACCGGTCGAAGCCGAACACATGACGGTCTTGCGGCTGATCAAGGGCGGATGAGCACCGTTACTACCGCTGATATGAACAAACGGACGGAGACTCGAGTTACAGCAGGTAGGTTTCTGAATCCCCGGCCAAGTCCTCGAAATCGTCGGCTGCGTCGATGAGCTCCTCGGCCGTCGAGGCCTCGAACGCCATCACTTCGACTTTCACACCTTCGTGACGGAGGTGTGAACAGAGTCGCGAAAAGTCACCGTCTCCAGTACAGAGCACGACGGTATCGACGTGATTCGCGAGTGTGACCGCGTCGAGGCTCATCCCGACGTCCCAGTCGGCTTTTTTCGTCCCATCGGAAAATCGCTTGATGTCTTTGATTTTTGTTTCGAAGCCGATATCGAAGAGGGCGTCGAAAAACGTCTCTTCTTCTGGCGAATCGGCCCTGATCACGTATGCGATCGCCCGCGTCAACTGTCGGCCGTCGACGGCCCCCTCGAGGAGTGAGGCATAATCGATGTTCCGGCTGTAGATGCTTTGGGCTGTGTGATAGAGATTCTGTGCGTCGACCAACACGGCGACGCGTTGACCGGGGTGGATGTCAGTCATATCCCCCTCTCTGTGGGCCAGTGTGAAAACCGCTTCCTTCGGTGTAAAGGGCTGTGGTGGGTAGCAGGATAGTGAGTCACCAGGAAATCACCCACCTCGAGCGAACCCGGATAGGCAGTCTCACAGACTGCGGATTTTCTCAGTTCCGAAGTCGACCGATCCGCTTTTCCATCGGTGGGTGCGTGGCGAGAATCCGCTGCATTAGGCTCCGGTCACTGTTCACGATACACATCGCACTGACGTTGTCGTCGACAGCAGATTCCCGACCCTCGCCGGCCTGAGAGAGTTTCTCGAGGGCGCGTGCGAGCGGTTCGCCACTGCCGATGGCCTGGCTGGCATCCTCGTCGGCGACGTACTCGCGGTACCGGCTGAGAGCGAGGATGAACAGTTGCACCAGGAACTGAGCGGCGAGCAGGGCGACGTACGAGAGGATGAACGTCGCGATGTTGTTCTCGCCCATCGCGCGAACGGCGAACATCGCGGCATAGCCGACAACGATCCCGATCGAGCTCCCGATCACCATCATCACGGTGTCGCGGTTATCCAGGTGAGCGAGTTCGTGGGCGATGACGCCCTCGAGTTCGTCACGCTCGAGGATCTGCATAAGCTCGGTCGAGACGACGACGATGCCGGCACCTCGACGGCCCGTTGCGAAGGCGTTGGGGACCCCCATTTCGGCGACCATCAGTCGGGGTTTCTCGAGGTTCATGTCCCGACAGAGTTTCTCGGTCATGTGGTGGACTTCCTGGTAGCGCCCGGACTCGGGCATGTCTTCAGCACCAACGCTTCTGACGGCCATCCACCGGCCGAGTTTGTACTGGACCGCCGGGATGAGGACGACACCGATAGCGAGGATGGGCACGATGCCGAACGGTAGAACCTCGGCGAGGAAGAACGCGGCGAGCACGTAAAACCCGAACAGCAACGTGCCGACCACGGCCATCCTGAGCTTCAGTTGCAGATTATTCATACAGTCACGAGTTGGCTACTCAGACTCTTAAAGTCAGCGGGACAGTCCAGTACGGACGCACGTGGTGAGCGTCTACTTTGGTTCGACTATCGATTGGTCTCGAGCCAGTCAACAGCAAAGTCCACGAGCGCCGGTTGTGAGACCAGCCGTCCCGTTCCGGCCCCCACGCTCCCTCGCGTGTACGATTCAGGAGCGGCTGTTTCGAACGCGTCGCCGATTGTCGCAAAGTCGCTATCGTCGGTCTCGAGGTCACGGTACTCGACGAGTTTTCGTTCGCCGTCCTCGAGGACGGGTGCGATGTTCGTCGTTTCTGGAAGATCGAGTGCCGCACGGTGCTCCGCCAGATGGAGTGAGGTGTTCGAGCGATGGTCGATACCAAGGAGGAGGATCGATCCCTCGAGGTCGTAAACCCGAGCCAGCGGGGAGTCCTCGCCGAGACCGAAATCGAAGGCGTGGTCGTCGATGATGGTTTCGGCATTCGCTCCCCAGGCCGCGAACGAAAGGGATGGATGGCGGCTCCGGTGAACCCCCGGATAGCTGCGAAAACACTCGGGGACGACCCCGACACCGCGCGTGGGCGTCGTCTCAGGCCGATACGCGGGTCGACTTTTCGTGACCGTCTCGATCCATCCCTCGGGAATCGGTGGGTTCGACCAGTGGGCTGGGTTCGAGTATTGGCCCGAGTGCGTCGGCATGACCAGCGTTCCCTCGGGGGTGAGTACCTCGAGCAACGCGTCAACGACCGTTTGCGCGTCGACACACACCCAACCAATGGAACTGAGCGACGTGTGGACAATGACGGTTTCACCCGCGTTCAGCCCGAGGGTCCGAAAGTCTGCCACCAGGTCGTCGACCGTGATGGGGCCACCCCTCTTCTCGATCACGGCCGCTTCGTCGATATCCATACCTCGGCGTCGAGCGCACAGGTGATCAGTATTCGGGGACCGTCTGGGGAATCCCCCGAGAGGCCCCGTCTGGAGCCAGCGCGTTTCGTGCAGTGGCGAGAGCGGTGCAGAAAGTACTTATCATCCCTCGAACAGGCTACTACATGGCCAGTCATCACTCGAGCACTGGAAACCCAGCCGGGTTGCTACTGCGAGCCGTCGCGTGGTTTCTGGATGGAATCGTTGTCGTCGTGTGTACTGTCGCGCTGGTGCTGTTGTTTTTCGCCCTCGGTTTCTTTCCAGCGAACCCAAACGAAGGAGTGGTTGGGCTCTTTGGGCTCCTCGTTTCGATGGCGTATTACGCGGGAACGGAAGCACAGATGGACGCTACCCTGGGCAAACAGATCCTGGGGCTGCGTGTCCAAACCGTAGACGGGCGACCTTGCACTGCCGGTGGGGCCATCATGCGTAACCTGACGAAGGTCCTCGGGGGATCAGCACTCTTCCCAATTCTCGTGGCGATCGTGTTCGTCCTTTCGACGGAAAAGAACCAACGACTCGGCGACCTCTTTGGGGATACAGTGGTCGTTCACGCCTGATCGTCTCCGTCTTTGGAACATCTCCCGATTCGCGTCTCGAGGCCACACGTCGGAACCCTCGAAGACCCTCACTCTCGATTCCCGAACGTCCGGGGTGCGCCCTCGTTTGGCGTCGCCCAGTCGACGGCGTTCTCGAGGACCCGTTGAATCTCGGGGTTTTCGTAGATCGGAATCGTCTCGTGGCCCGGCCGGAAATAGAAGATCTTGCCACTGCCACGACGGTAACAACAGC
>PUKM01000026.1 GCA_003552325.1 Natrialbaceae archaeon
AAGATCGCAAAGGCCACGGTCGTGACGTGCTCGCCCAGGGCGACCATCCCCCCGGCGAGGACGAACTTCGGCAGGTCCGCTCGAGGCACGCCCGGCCAGTTACGGAGCGCACTCGGCAGGAGGACGACGAGGACGCCGAAGAGCAACATGGGTACCCAGAGCGTCTCGGGGATGGCGAGTTCCTGTAAGGAAACGCGTTTGCCGAGGTCGCTCACGGCGTAACACATCGCACTCAGGAGCGCCAACTGTGCGGGACGAGAGCGCGCTGCCTTCCGGAACGGTTCGAAGAACCCGCCAGGGTCGTAGTTCGCGACGTAGACGGCGAGCGTCGCCACGACGACCCCGGCGACCTGAATCGGCGCGAGTACCTGCCCCAAGAGAAGGATCTCGAGTGGCAAGACGAACATCGGGACCAGTTTGTTTATCGGCGTCACGTACGAGACGTCGCCGGTCGCAATCGCCCGGAGAAAGAGCACGAACGCAACGGCTGTCATGACCACCGTCAGGGAGACGACACCCACTTCTGAGGGGCCGAATCCGGTGACGGCGGTGCTCGAGCTGTCCGTCTGTGTGAGCGTGACGGGGAGATACCAGGCCAGTGCACAGGCATTGATCAGGACCGTGAGCGCGGCGGGCGGATAGCCAGTGAAGAGCCGTTTGAGCAGGTAGATGTAGACGCCCCAGACGAGGGCGGCCCCGAGGGCGAAAGTCAGTCCAACGTCCACGTATACGCCAGTCCGCTACGAGGAGTTGAGTGATTCGGTCGTGGCAGACTCGGCCCCCTGTTTTCGCTTCTCGAGCACCCGGACGTCTTCGATCCGGGTGGCTGGATACTGGCCGTCGGCGTCCTTTTCGACCGCTTTCACCATATCCCAGACGACGTTCAGCCCGGTCGTCACCCCCTCGAGTGCCTCCATCTCACAGCCGGTCTTCCCCGTCGTTTCGACGGTCACCTCGAGGGTGAGTGCGGCCGTCTCCTCGTCTGTATCAGCCTCGTCGAAAAACCCGAAGACGGTATCGACGTTCGTGATCGGGATCTGGTGACACATCGGGATCGTCTCGCAGGTGTGCTTGACGGCCTGAATCGCCCCCACGCGAGCGGTTGCCAGAACGTCCCCCTTGCCGACCTCGTCGGCTCGAATCGCCTCGAGTGTCGACGGCTGGAGCCGGATCGTCCCGGTTGCAACGGCTCGCCGCCGACTGTCCGGTTTTGCGCCGACATCGACCATCTGCACGTCGCCGTCCGCTGTCGTGTGCGTGAGCTGTTCGTGGGTCCCATCCCCCGCGCCGCCGTCATTGTCAGTCATTGCGTCTCACTCATCCTGCCCACCCCAAAGCATCTCCGGGATGGCCTCGAGGAGGTCAGACGCCAGCAAGCCATCGTGTTTCGATTCGGCAACGGACTCACCCGCCGCCCCGTTGACGTAAGCGGCCGCAGCAGCCGCCTCGAAAGGGTCTGTGTGCTCGAGTAACCCGGCGGTGATGCCCGCGAGGAGGTCACCAGTGCCGCCGACGGCCATGCCCTGCGTCCCGTTTGGACAGGTCACCGTCCGTTCACCGTCGGTGATGACGTCGGTCGCCCCCTTCGCGAGGACGACGTGCCCCAACTCGGCTGCGAGGGCTTCGATCTCGTCCGTCACCGTCGAGAGATCCGTCGTTGCTGGGCCACCCATCCGCTCGAGTTCCCGACGATTTGGTGTACAAACGAGCGTCGCCTCCGTCTCGAGACCCGGCACGACCGCCAGCGCATCGGCGTCAATCACTGCCGGACCTGTATACCGCTCGAGGAACCGTTCGACCGCCTCGAGGGTCGCTTCGTCCGTCCCGAGGCCGGGTCCGAGGACGACCACGTCGTCGTAGCGCTCGGCCGTGTCGACGAGGTCCGGGACCTGCTCGGGGGTGAGTACCTCGCCCCCGTACGGTTGCACGATGAGGTCCTCGGCGTAGCTTTGGATCTCGCCTGCAACCATCTTCGGGGCAGCGACGAACGCGAGTTCCATCCCCGATCGCAAGGCGGCCTGGGCAGCGAGTGCGGGCGCACCCGTGTACGGCCCGCCACCGATGACGAACGCCCGACCGGTCCGACCCTCGGGGCGCGCCAGCGCGACGTCACCCGGGCCGACCCGGGACTCAGCGGCCGCTGGAATACCGATATCGACCACCTCCACCGGTGTCGAAAGTGCCTCGAGCCCCGGCTTGGTGTCGTGAAACGTGACGACGTGGTCGGCGTCGACGCCGTTACTCGCGTGGTCGCCATCGTCGGCGTCGAATCCCGAGGGCACGTCGACACTGAGCACCGTCGCGTCGGCGTCGGTGATCGCTCGAGCAGCCGTCGCCTCTGGTTCGCGCAACTCGCCGGTGATCCCGGTACCGAGCATCGCGTCGACGACGAGATCACACTCGGGCAAGTCAAAGTCACTGGAGTCGGTGACGGTTTCGAGGGGGTAGCTACACGTCTCGAGGGCGTCGTAGTTCTCGCGGGCGATGTCCGTTCGAATCGCGTCGGGTCGGCCTAACAGGATGGTGGTGACTTCGTAGTCTTCGAGAAACCGGGCAGCGACGAAGGCGTCCCCGCCGTTGTTTCCTCGACCGGCGACGACGACGATTCGGTCGCCCGCGTCGGCCAGACGGTCGACGGCTCGAGCGACGGCGTGCCCACTCGACTCCATCAATTGTTTTTGTGGAATCCCGAGGGCGGCGGCGTTCCTGTCCACGGCGGCCATACGTTCGCCAGTAATCATGTCCCAGGCTTCGACGCGAATCGCGTTGAAGATTGTGGGTCCCGTGACTCGAGCGAGCGCGGACTAGATAGTTTAGTAACGAATCTCGAATCCCGACAACCCGCGGGGAGATTCCCACTCGACCTCGACACCGGACACATCGGCCGCTGGACTACCCTCGTGACACCACTCGAGCATACCTGTGACAGCCCTCTCTGGCCCCTCGAACACGGCTTCGACGCGGCCATCCTCGAGATTTCTGACCCACCCATCGACGCCCCGTTCCCGGGCAGTGTCTCTGGTCGTCGCCCGGTAGTACACACCCTGGACTCGCCCGGAGACGAAGACGTGTGCACGGACTCGGTCACCATCATCGCTCTCGTCTTCGGCGTGGCCATCGGCTGTCATACTCGAGGCGACACCACGAATCTTGAAAAAGGGTGGCGGTTTTATGATTGGCTGTGGTGGTGACCACGCATGGGCCTCCTCGAGCACCTCGAGTCGAGCTACGTCGACTTCTCCAGTCACCGGACGACGGTTCGTGAGTTGCTCGAGTTGGCAGTGGGTGCGGTGCTGTTCGTGTTCCTCGCCTGGGTCGTGGTGTGGCTGGCACTCGGTACCACCGCGGCGTTCGTGGCCGCCGCCGTGCTCGGGGTTGGCTTCACTATCGTACTCATCTCCCAGACGTACTGGCGGCTGGTCGGACGAGACGATTATCGAGAGTGAGGTGGTCACTCGAGTGGGTGCCGTTTTCGACCGAGCACACTGCTATCCTCGCTCGAGGACGCACCGCTGATAGAATCTCTCGGGGAGCGCGCTCGAGGGTTCGACGGATACAAGCCATATGCCGCTCGAGATGGGGCAATGAGCCTCGTCGGACTCAACTACCCCGAAGGCGTGTTCCTGTTGGTGGGTGTGACGCTCGTGATCACGACGAATCACCTGCTTCCACAACTTGGGTACACCAACGAGGCAATCCTCGATCCGCTCTACGTCCTGGGCATCGGCCTCGCGCTCATCGGCCTCGCGTATACGATCTTCGCTGATGACGATGAGAGCAACACTGACTGACTATCAGGGCGCGGTCACGACTGCCACCTCATAGACCGACACTCGCAACGTTCAACACCACCCCGTTCGTTCCCCCGCCTGTATGCAGCGCCCGCTCGGACTCGCCCCCTTCGACAACCAGACTCGCCTCGAGCACGCACTCACCGTCTGTGGCGGGGTTGCCGTCTGTCTCCTGGCGTATTTCGCCACGGTATGGGTCGTCTACGGTGACCTCTCGGTGGTCGCCCTCGAGGAGGCCGTCACCCCACAACGGGTCGGCGGCGTCGCTGCGGCGGTTGCCGTCTGGGCGTATTTCGGCGTCGCGTTCATCAAAGGCTACGGCGGACCGGTGTTGAACACGATCGTCTATCCGTTACCGATCGCCGTTCTCGGACCGTTTCCGGCACGGTGGCTCCTGTTCGGCCCAGACCTCTCGGGGCTGCAGTCACGGTTCGTCGGACTCTTCATCTTTGAGCCGGTGTTGACCACCGGACTACTCGCCTTCGTCGGTCTCAGCGTATTCAGTACGATATTGATGGTCTGGGCCGCAGTCATCGGTGACGACGCTCGAGAGCAGTGGGAACGAGAACAGTTGACAGCGGAGTTTTACGAGGAGTTCGTCGACGTCGAGTGACTGTTAGGGCCGCGTCGTCGCCCACACTGCTGTCAACCCGAGTACCACCGCAGGGATCAGGGGGACAATGAGGAGGGCAAACAGGTAATCGGTGCCCGGCGGGATCACGAGAATCAGCCCCGGGGCGACGATGAAGGCGACGAAAATGACGCCAACGAGGATCCAGCCACGGGTGCCGAACTCCCGGTCGACCGACTCGGGATGGACCGGCTCCTCGAGCCAGCTGTCGTCCTGGTCGGGCCCCGCCTGTTCGCTCTCACCGGTGGGTTCGCCATCGCCGTCGAACGCCGCCGGATCGTGGACGTAGCCGTCTTTCTGGTCGCTCACGGGTGGACCTAATGAGTGCGTGTGCATAGCCCTCACGATTTGGCGCGGCCGTCTCCGCCAGTGCTCACTCGAGGTCGCTATCTGGCTTGAGCACGACCTTGCCAAAGCCCTCACGACCCTCGAGCAGTTCGTGTGCTCGAGCCGTCTCGCTCATGGGCAGGGTGTCGCGGATGGCTGGTTCGAACGTGCCGTCCCAGACGAGGTCCATGACGTCGTCGACCTGTCCGGGGGTGGCCATCGTCGACCCGAGAATCGAGAGCTGATTCCAGAAGATGCGGGGAATGTCAGTCTCAGGGCTCGGTCCCGCCGTGCCGCCGCAGGTAACCAATCGGCCACCCTTCGCGAGGCTCTTGATCGAGTCCCGCCAGGTGCCTGCCCCGATATAGTCGACGACGACGTCGACGCCACGTTTGCCAGTTTCTGCGCGAATCCAGTCGGCGAAGTTCTCGTCCTCGTAGTTGACGACGTGGTCGGCCCCGTGGGCTTCGGCATACCGGAGTTTCTCCTCGCTCGAGCCGGTCGCGTACACCTCAGCACCCGCGTAGTCAGCAATTTGGAGAGCTGCGTGGCCGACCCCGCCGCTCGCACCCAGGACGAGCACGGATTCACCGGCAGTCAGGTCGGCCCGGTCGATCAACATCCGCCAGGCCGTCTGGAACACGAGCGTACTCGAGGCGGCCGTCTCCCAGTCGACGTGCTCGGGGACGGGGATCAGTGAGTCCTGGTCGATAGCGGCGTACTCTGCGTGGATGCCGGGAACGTGTTCGCCGATGATGTGGTAGCTAACACACAGCGGTTCGTCCCCATCACGACAGAACTCACACTCGCCGCAGGCAACGCCCGCTGAAAGGGCGACACGATCACCGGGTTCGAATCGGGTAACGGCTTCGCCCGTCTCGAGCACGACGCCAGCCCCGTCACTCCCGGGGATATGAGGCATTTCGAGGTCGATACCCGGGAGACCGCGCCGGACCCAGACGTCGAGGTGGTTGAGCGCGCCCGCCTGTACGTCGATCAAGACGTCCGTGGGGCCGACGGTTGGGTCAGGAACCTCGGCGTACTCGATTACGTCCGT
>PUKM01000245.1 GCA_003552325.1 Natrialbaceae archaeon
CCCCTCCGTGCGGGTCCCTTGGGCTTATCGCAGCTTGGCACGTCCGTCATCGGCTCTCGAGCCGAGCGATCCACCAGTTGGCACAGTAGCCACGTTCTTCGGATCTGGTCTGCGTTACACGAGATGTGTAACGTCTGTGTTACACGGGTGTGTAACGAATGTGACCCGGGAACGGGTCCAGTGGACGTCTGGACTACACGTACATACGGTGTCATTTGCCGGTCCTGTAGACGCAGGCGGCATTCACCCTTCCCAGCCTCGCTTGCGCGGGGTGGTGCATCGGTTTTGCTTACGGATTGTATCCTTCCGTGGTCACCCACTTAAGGACACGGATTTCGTTCCACCGAGTGACTCGAGCGCACACCCCTCTTCCATCCCGCCGCTCGAGCCCCGGTGGTTCGATCTGGCATAAATTGACGTGTTGGCAGTGGTACTGTCGGAACCGAATCATTTTCTCGAGCAACCTGTGTCGCCGGTGCGTGAACGTTTTTGCTTCCGGCCAGTCGAGAGGAGGTATGACACGTGCCGACTCGAGTGCGCCGGACGTGGGTGAACTGACGCCACCGAACCGAACGCTGATGGGACCGGGCCCGAGCGACGTCCATCCGCGGGTACTGAAGGCGATGAGTACCCCGCTGGTTGGACATCTCGACCCCTCGTTCATCGAGATCATGGACGAGGTACAGGAGCTCTTGCGGTATACGTTCCAGACGGACAATCAGTGGACGATACCCGTCTCGGGGACGGGTTCTGCATCGATGGAGGCGGCCATCGGGAACGTCGTCGAGCCAGGTGACACCATGCTCGTGCCAACGAACGGCTACTTCGGCGGCCGCATGGCGTCGATGGCCCGCCGAGCGGGCGGTGAGGTCGTCGAAGTCGACGCACCCTGGGGCGAACCGCTCGAGCCCGCAGTCGTCTCCGATGCGCTCGCAGAGCACGACCCGGATGTCTTTGGATTCGTGCACGCGGAGACGAGCACGGGCGTCTTACAGCCCGACGTGCCGGCGTTGACCGCCGCTGCCCACGACCACGATGCGCTGGTCATCGCGGATACAGTGACGTCACTGGGCGGCGTCGAACTGCGCGTCGACGACTGGGATATCGACGTGGCGTACTCGGGCCCACAGAAGTGTCTCTCTTGCCCGCCGGGGGCGAGCCCGTTGACGCTCTCGGATGCAGCGATGGAGAAAGTGCTTTCGCGGGAGGAAGAGCCACGATCGTGGTACCTCGACCTCTCGTTGCTCGAGGGCTATTGGGGTGAAGAACGGGCATATCACCACACGGCTCCGGTGACGAACGTGTACGCGATTCGGGAGGCGTTGCGACTGGTCGCCGAGGAAGGAATTGAGACGCGGTGGGACCGCCACCGGCACCTGGCAGGAGCATTAAAAGCCGGGATGGAGGGGATGGGCCTCGAGATGAACGCGCCCGAGGAGTACTGGTTGCCAAGTCTCAACGCTGTGGGCGTCCCCGAGGACGTTGATGACGGCGAGGTCTGTGGGGCAGTCCTCGAGAAGTACGACCTCGAGATCGCAACCGGGCTTGGAGATCTGGCAGGCGATATCTTCCGTATTGGCTGTATGGGCTACTCCGCACGCCCGGAAAACGTCACGCTGACCGTCGCTGCGCTGGGCGATGCTCTCGAGTCACTCGGCGGGTCTGTTGACCCCGATGGCGGCGTCGCTGCCTGTCGTCAGGCGTTATAAAAAGGACGGGGTGTTAGGCTGCCAGCGTTGGTCCTGGCGGCGCTCGTTCGACCTGATAGTCCTCGCCGTCAATGGCGATGATGGCCCACTCATAGGCCGGATCGAGGTTTGTCAGTCGTTCCTCGAGGTCGTCGACGTCTGTTGGATCAGTGACGAAGCAGTGGAATTGTCCCGAGCCTTGTGGAAGTGTCTTCATGTCATATACCGTATTGACGTGAACGACCTTCCACGCACGTTCTGCTCGGAAATCCGGTCCGGTGCCCTCGACTGTGTAGCCGAGTTCTGCAAAGATCGACCTGGCCTGCTCGACGAGTCGCATGTTAACAGGACCCATTCAAGAAGAGGTACAGCAGCGACTATGATAAACGTTTGCATGGTGGCAGTGGACTAGGCAATACATACGGCTATTCTATATCGGTGAATGCGAAAAATGTGCGCTATTATCGGTTATTTGTCCACTTTCTTCATAAATTCTAACACAAGGGTCGTTCCTGTCCTCGGGCAATACCGAATACCCTGGGAACTCCTCGGTCAACCTGCTGGTTTCAGCGGGGGCCTTATTCGTGGGCAGCGTCCCACTCTGTGGCTTTTCGAAGGTTGCCACAGCCGTTACACTGTATCCGTCCCATTGGGTCCATCGCCGTATCGACGCTGTCACAGTGGCCACAGAACCAGCCATACCGGCGCTCGAGCTCCTGACTGCCGTAGGCGACGAGAAACGGCCCTTTCGAGCCCCGATCGCCGTCACCCGGGAGGTACAGGGTCTCCCCATCGTCCGTTACTACGGTCTCCATACCTCAAAATGAGCGTCCTCGAGTAAATCATTGTCCTTCGTGTCGGCGGCCCACGAGCGTGTCGATCAGTTCGAGGACGCGGACTCCCGGTACGTCCCGAGTAGTTCCTCGAGAAGCAGACACTCCTGGTCGGTTGGCTCGTAGTGGGTGTCGATGAACTCCTCAGCGTCACTGAAATTCCCTCGAAGGCCGTATTTTCTGACGGTGATGAGCGCATCGAGGAAGAACGTGCCCCCGTCGGTCCCGACTGACTCGACCTGCGCGACGGGGTCGATGTTCAACTCTCGTTTGATCTCATCGAAGTTGAACGTCTCGACCTCGTGATCCGGATTGATGAGGGTGAGTACGTACTCCGCAGAAAAACGGTAGAACTCCGATTTGCTCTCGAACATACCGTCGTCGACGAGTGAGTCGATTTCCTCGACGACATCGTCGGGGGACCTGACGGTATCTTTTGCCATACGTACACCCAGGTTGCTACGACGACATGATTGTTGCGGATTCAGTCCTGAAGTTGACACATGTGCCCCTCGAGCGAACGAGGGATCCTGCCGGAGTGTATGTGACGGCTGTAAATCTGCGCAGGTAACGTGTTCGCGACACAGAGCGGATCGAAGTGGGAGACAACGCCAATGGAGGAACTTACTCCTCGAGTGCCGGTGGCTCGTGGCGTCCAATTCGAATCTCGTGAGCTTCGATGTCTTCGAGTGCGGCCACGCGGCCACCGACAGTTACCTCACCGTTTTTCGTCTCGAGGGTGAGACTGGCCACTTCTTCGCTCATCTCGAAGGAGACATCGACAACGCGGCCGCGGACGATCCGTGGGCCGCCCTGGATAACGTCGCGGCCTTCGATGGTCGCGTAGGCGTCTCCACCCTCGTCGATGAGGTCTTTGACACAGCGACGGATCGAGGCGTAGCGACGAGGGTATGGGCGACCGTCACCGTTTTCGCCGACCGTTTGCTCGGCGGTGGTCCAGAGGACGGTACCGAAGAAGCCCGAGACGAGAAAGCCGAGCGCCGAACGGTTGAAAATGACGCCGTAGCGGTCCTGGTCATCGCGGAGGGCGTCCTGTGTCGCGTAAATCGAGTAGTTCCCGTCGGCGACGGCGAGAACGGGGGTGGTGATGCCCCGGCGTGTGCGGGCCGTCGTCGCGACTGAGAGGTAATCGAACTCTTCGGGAGATGGTGCGTCCCCGGCGGGCGTCACGATCAAGTCGACGCTGACGTTTGCGTTCGTAGCGGCACGCAACTGGTCTTCGAATCGGACCAGAAGATCCGGGGTCAACGACAGCGCCAGTTCGTACTCCGCACTTTCGATGATTTCCTCGAGGTACCGGAGTATCGTCGATCGAGATTTGACCAACGACACGGCCTCAGTCTCCCGAGCTGGCGCGGTGTAACGTGCCTCGAGTTCGTCGATCATTTCGTCGAGGGCGTCCTGGACATCGTCGAAGGCGTCGGCCGGATCGATGGAGACGATTTTCATCGGCCGAGATTCTCGAAGTTCGACCAGCCCGCGATCGCTGAGACTGCGGACGGTGTCGTATACTCGTGGCTGTGGGATGTCCGTCCGATCAGCGATCTCACTCGCGGTGAGTTGGCCGTGAGCGAGGACGGTGAGGTAGGCGTCGATCTCGTATTCCCCGAGATTGAACCGGTCGCCGACGCGCTCGACCGTCGAACGCAGTTCGTCTGTTGCCATAGCTAGGACATGCCGGTCATTCGCTAAATCATTTATTATGTTTCGAGTAGCACCTTATTCGGAATCGGCGTGTCGCCACCGATGCTCGCTTCCGAACGCTTAACCAGTCCGCACGTGAGGGTGTGTATATATGGTCGGTATCGAGGACATCTTGTTACCCGATGAGGAGTGGTACTCCCTCGTCCCCGACGTCAATTCGCAGACGCTCATCAACCTCGTCCTCGCCATCGGCATCCTCGTCCTCGGCTGGTACGGGTCGAAACTGCTGGTCAGGCTTGCGGGCCGAACGGTCGCCCAGCGAATCGAACGGCCGAGTGTTACGCGGACGGTACTCCGTGCGATTCGCATCTCGGTGATCGCACTCGCAGTGTTGCTCGCAGCCACCGTCCTGGGGGTGAGTAGTTTCGAAATCCTCCTGCCAGTGACAGTGCTTTCAGCGGTCGTTGGTATCGTTCTCGCGCCACTCATCGGGAGCCTGATCAACGGTATTTTCGTCCTGACCGATCGCCCGTACGAAATCGGAGACATGATCGAGGTGATCGACGAAGGCCACCGTGGTTTCGTTGAAGATATCACGATTCGGTACACAAAAATTTTCACCCTGGAGAACACCTTCATCGTGATACCGAACTCCGAAATCCACGAACGGGACGTTATCAATTACTCCGCTGAGGACGAGCGTACCCGTGTTACCGTGACGTTCGAAATCACCTACGAAAGTGACCTCGAGCGAGCGATCGACGTTTCCGAGCGCGCAGCCCGGACTGTCGATGGCGTCATCGCTGGTGGGCCGTCGATTCGAATTGGGAGCGCCCGGTACGGCGCAGCACCGACGTGTGACGTACTCGAATACGCGGATGATGGTGTGCTGTTGAGTCTTCGTTTCTGGACGCAGGATCCATACAAACTCACACTGGTGAAATCGGCCGTTCTCAGGCGTGTCAGAGAACGGTTTCTCGAGGAGGGGGTCGAATTCGCCTATCCACACACCCACCACGTGTTCGACGAAACGAGCGGGACGGCGCAGGTCTCGACAGCCGAGTATCAGTTCGTCGACGAGGCGTCAGCGGACGGTGGACACCGGACAGAAGAGTAACACCGGGATCAGGCGGCTACTCGTTCAGCGGTAATGACCTCACAATCGAGGTGTGTTCTGAGATAGCGTTCGATATCGGGGTTGTCGGTAAACCGTCGGAACAGGCGACGCCAGCGACTCGCTTGCTTGCTTCCGATGACGACGGCATCAGCCTCTTCGGCGGCCACTTCATCGAGAATACTCTCTTCGATCAAAAACCCAGAGCGGACAACGTAGCGAACGTTTTCGAGGCGACCGAACTGTCGTTCGACAGCGGCTTTGAGATCTGACCGCGTCACCGTTTTGCCGTTCTGGTACAGATTCACATGTAACACCGTGAGCGCCGCATCACGTTCGGTCGCGACCTCGATAGCGGCCTCGAGAGTCCGTCGAGAGTGCGTAGACAAGGGATATCGAACCGGAACCACGACAAGCGTCATTACCAGAGGAGACGCGACGCGTCGTGGTAAACGTTTCACTCGCTGTTGGCGCTTTCAGTCCCCTCAATTCGCTGTACACGGCCCTCGAGAGACGGATCGATCCCACATTCACGGGCGTATTCGGCGAGGATTTCGTACTGGCTCAGTTCCGTCTGGTGCGTCTGAGTTCCCCGCTCGAGGGAGGGGAACTCATCATCCGTGTGGAAGAGGTACGACGAGGTGGCGAGCTGATAGGTTGCCTCGGGCTCGAACGGCGCACCGCCGACTGACTGGACGGCAACGTCGTGGGTCGTTGGGTCCCACTCGAGGGTCACGCCGCTTACCTGTGCGTGCCACCAGTTCGGTTCGGCAAAGCCGAGGTCGACGCCGGCGGCTTCCTCGAAGACTGACTGTAACGTCTGCCCGCTGACGGCGGCGACGGCGACGGGTTCGTCGAAGGGAACGAGGCTAATCATATCGGCGACGGTGACGTCACCCACGAGGGTGGTCCCGGTCCGCAGCCCACCACTGTTTTGGAGGCCAACGTCAGCACCGGTTTTCCACCGATAGGCATCGGCGACGAAGTTCCCGACGCGTGACTCACCACCGAACAGCGTCGTCTCCGATCGGTCTAACGGCTCGTCGACGCTGGCCACGGTCGTCTCGAGGCCAGTCTCCGACCGGAGGGCCTCGAAGGTCTCTACGACGGCGGGTGCTGGCGCGAGCGTGGTTGTCTGGTGGATCGTTGCCGTCGGGACCAGTGTGTCGGGATCGATGGCGACATCGGTGATTGCGGTCCCGCCGTCGCCGGGACGCGTGAGGAGGGTGCCGTCGATGACGTCCGATCGTTGGCTGGCGACGTGGCCACCGAGGATGACGTCGACGTCGACGGCCCGTGCGAGGTCGTCGTCCCCGCGTCCGAGGTGTGAACAGACGACGACGATGTCAGCACCCTGGGCCCGCAGTTCGGCGGCTGCCTCACTGACCGCTTCGACCGGGTCGCTGAACGAGAGTTCCGTCGCCATCGGATTGAGCGAGGCCGTCCGGGGGGTGGTAACGCCCGTACAGCCGACGGTGACGCCGTTGCGTTCGAGGAGCGTCCAGGGTTCGACGCCCAGGTCGGCTCCGAACCGCGAGCCGTTCCGGTGGACGTTCGCACTGATCCAGGTCTGTGGCGAGGCGGCGACGATGTCACGCGTTGCGTCGACGCCGAAGTCGAAGTCGTGGTTCCCGAAGGTCTCGATGTCGGGCGAGACGGCCTCGAAGAACTCGAGTGACTGACGGCCTTCGGTGACCATCGGTAAGACACCAGGGGCCGTGTTGTCTCCCGTGCCGGCGACGATGGTGTGCTCGTCTCGGTAGTGCTCGAGGGCGCGGGCAAGGCGGCCGATTCGAGCAGGTTCGTCGCAGGCATTTTCGATATCAGAATAGTGGAGCAGGCGCAGAGACATTCGTTGCAGTTGATTACTCACACCGGGACTTTGCTCCGTCGGTTTCCGTGTTCACTGCCGTGGCCGGTTTCGTTCTCCCAGCTAGTCGGCCAGTTCGAGCGCCTCGAGATCGAGGTGACCCTCGAGGAGAGCCGCGGCCCGATCGTATGGGGTAACCTCACCGGCATTCGGTGAGTTCGAGGGTGGTGGCGCGGGAATCGTCGCGTGTGCTCGAATCGCCCCAACAATGGCGTCCCTGACCCCGCTGTTATCGAATAACCCGTGAAGATACGTACCGAGAACGAGCCCCTGAGCAGCGCTTTCGGGCCCAAACGGATGAGTGACCGCTCCGGACTCGAGGACGTGCGTCCGACCAGTGTGTATCTCGTAGCCCGAAGCCGACTCAGGGGCCCCAGACAGCAGTGGTGACGCATCTGGGTCGACACTGACGGTCACCGGCGAGACTCGTTTTGTTCTCTCGAAAACCGTCTCGACGGGGAGGAGCCCGAACCCCTCGAGGGTGTCCGATTCACTGTCACCAGCAGCCTCACGGGTGACGTTTCGAAGTCGCTCACCGAGCATCTGGTACCCGCCACAGAGGCCGATGATCGGGCCGCCGAACGACTCGAGTGCGCCCCCAAACCCGGCCACTTTGAGGGCCCGCAGGTCATCGACGGTGTTCTTCGTACCGGGAATAACGACGGCATCTGCGTCCTCCAGCTCTATGGATTCGGTTCGATCATCATGATCGACCGGCACGTACCGGATCCGAACACCCGGCGTCTCGGTCAACGTCTCGAGGTCGGCGGCGTTCGACAGGCGCGGGAGCCGTGGGACTGCGATCGTGATCGCTAACTCGGGGGACACCCCGTCGGTGGCCCCACGAACCTCGGCCTGGCCCGATGGGGGCAACGCGACGCTATCTTCCTCGGGAAGTCCCGGATCGTCGTACGGCAAGACGCCGAGTATCGGAACGCCTGTCCGGGCTTCGATCTCACGGATGCCGTCCTCGAGGAGGCTCACATCGCCCCGGAATTTGGTGATGACGGCTCCTGAAACCCGCTGTCGAACGTCCTCGGGAAGCAACTCGAGGGTGCCATAGAGACTGGCGAAGGCACCGCCGCGTTCGATGTCTACGAGCAGAAGGACCTCGGCGTCGGTGAACCGGGCGCACTCGAGGTTGGCCAAATCCCGATCGTGGAGGGTGATTTCGGCGATGCTGCCCGCGCCTTCGGCCACGATCACCTCGTGGTCCTCGGCCAGCCGTTCGTAGGCGGTTTCGGCCGCCTCGCGGGCTCGATGCCAGTGGTCCTCGTAGTACGATCCTGCGCGGTAGTGACCGACGCCGCGGCCGTCGATGAGGAGTTGGCTCTCGCCCTCCCCGCGTGGTTTGAGGAGCACGGGATTGCAGTCCGTCGTCGGCGTAAGCCGTGCGGCCCGAGCCTGGACGAACTGTGAGACGCCAATTTCGCCCCAGTGGCCGTCGTCGTCGCTGTTGCCCGTCGCACGAGCCACCACGCGAGCGTTGTTACTCATGTTCTGGGCTTTGAACGGCGCGACGGAGACCCCTCGATCCGCGAGGAGGCGACACAGTCCGGCGGCGACGGTCGATTTGCCGACGTGGCTTGCCGTTCCGGCGACGAGAATCGTCCGCGTCATTGCTCGAGTAATCTTCTCGAGGTGTGGGCTTCGGTGTGTCGGTTTCGCCGTCCGTTGTCTCGCTTGCTATCTCTGACAGGGGGGTTGTGAATAGGTGGTCACCCGTGGTGGCCGCTCTCCGGGCCCAAAATCGGCGTCGTATCGCCCTACCAGGTCACTCGGTTTCAGACTCGAACCCGGGTTCTTCCTCGAGAGGCGGTTCGACGTGGCTCAGGATTTCGTGGGGGGACGTAGCCGATATTGTCGCCTTCTTCGTCCAGCAGCACCAGTCCGTGCTGGTATTCTCGAAAATCAAAACAGGCGATCTCCTCGTAGGCGTTTCCCGGTTTGTAAATGACACGCATACGTGCATATTCAACGGGGGCGCTGGAGTGAGCAAGCCCCGCAGGTGCAAGGGGTTGATTCTCTCCACAAGTCTTGTCTCGAGCCACCGATCAGACTCGTCCGTGTCGATACCGCGTTGCCCAGCGCCCGCTCGCACGGGTTGCCAGCCAGTAGCCCGACACCCCGGCTACAACGCCAAGGGTACTCAGCCCTGCGGCGACCGCACTCGAGAGCGGCACGACGACGAACCCGACCACGAGTGTGGGCACGAGTACACAGGCGACTCCGAGCGTGAACCCGACGAAACGAACGCCATCGAAGAGGAACTCGTTGGGGTCGAAGCCGGCGATGAACACGGTGAGGCCGTAGTAGTACTGTGCGAGCCCGATGAGGAGAACGAACCCGGTCAGGACATCGAGGGCTGGTGGCCGAGACCAGAGGACGGCAACGGCGTAGGCGAGCGTCATCGTCGGCAGGCCGACGAGGTAGAAGGCGACGCGTTTCGCCCGGAACACGGCCTCCACCCGAACGGGATAGGTCAGATACGATTCGACGGCGTCGAACTGTGTCAACCAGTTGTACGTCGTAAAGGCCGAGAGACCGAGCACACTGCCGTAGAACACGCCCAGGGCCGGTTCGATCCCTGTGATCTCCCGGACGATCGTGACCAGGAAGGCCACGACCGCGAGCAAGATCGTCACGGAGACGATCGGCTTCCACAGCCCGCCGCTCGAGCGAACCAGGTCGAGGAGCGTTTTGTTGACGAGCGGGCCGCTTCCGGGCAGGCTCTCGAGCGTCTCAAACCGCAGTCGGCCACTCCCCGACCGGGCCGGTTGGCTGTATTCCGGGTCGTAGATGCGGAGCGCGGCGAGGCTCAGGATGGCGGTCCCGCCGAAGACGGCGAGCCAGCCCCAGAGGGTCCCCTCCGAGAGCACCAGCTGGTGCAGACCGAGGCCCTGCAGTTGTGCAGGGGGCTCGAGTGGGGGCAGGAGTGTCGTATAAGCGGACAGCGCCCACAGCCCGACGACGCCGAGCACAGAGAGCCCACTCAGTCGGAGCGAGAGGCCTCGAGTTCGAAGGGCGATCAGCGCGAGTGTGACGGCCATCCCGGCCGTGAAGACCAGTGAGAGCGAGAGCCACGTGACGAAGACGGCGATCGGGGTTTCGAGCGTGAGTCCCTCGAGGGCGACGACGACCAACGAGAGCGGGAAAACGATCGTGATCGCGTAGAACAGGGCGTCCTTGCACAGAAAGTGCCCCAGTAGCCGTCGCTCCGAAAGCGGCAGGGTGTGGCCACTTCCGAGTAACAGCGAGAGGTCCCCGAAGACGTTCTCGAGCATGTCCGAGCCAGCAAAGGCCGCCGTGCCGCTGTAGAACCCAAAGGCCAGGACGGTGAGATGTACCCCGAGAAGGATCGACGCACTCGAGTAGCCCGTCTCGAGCAGCGCCAGCGAGCCAAGACTCACCAGCGCGGCGATGACGAGCGGAAACGCGTAGAACCGGCGGCCACCGAACAACGACGTGTGGAGTCGCCACTCCTCGAGCCAAAGGGTGCGAAAGAGGGTCCAGTCTCGGCTGAGATCGATACGGTTCCCACCTGACCCGTCCGCCTCACGATCGCTCCCGGACGTCCCGGTCGGCGCTCCGCCATCGGTCGAAGCCATCCCTTCCATGGATGATCACCGATTCTGGCTCGCGGAGGCGGGTCGATGATCGACAGCCACGTCGCCATCTTCGTCGCCCTCAACCGGCGTCTCTCGTTCGACAGTTTCGAGGAAGCGGTCTCTGAGGTCCGCTGCAGTGTACTCGCCGGCCTCGAGAAGTCGACAGGTCCCGTCGACGACGATGCCGACCCGATCACAGATCGCTGCCGCCACGTCGATGTTATGTGTCGAGACGAACACCGTATTGCCGGCCTCGACGTACTCGAGCAGGTACGCTTTGACCTGTTCCTGTGCGAGTGGGTCGAGGTTGACCAACGGTTCGTCGATGAACACCAACTGTGGCTCGTGTAAAAACGCCTGGGTGATCATCACCTTCTGTTGTTGCCCACGGGAGAGATCCGTCGTCAGCGTCTCGAGGGTGTTCTCGAAGTTGAGCCGACGCGCCCAGGTATCGATCCGTGACTCGAGGGTGTCGGGTTCGATTTCCCTGATCTCGCCGACGAACTCGAAGAACTCACGTGGCGTTAGAAAACTCGGTGGCGGCTGTTGTTCCGGGAGGACGCCGACCCGCCGTCGCGTTTCGACGGGGTCGACGGTTGGATCGAGGCCCAGTACCGCAACGGTCCCCGCGTCCGGCGTCAGTTGGCCGGTGAGGACGCTGATCGTGGTCGTCTTCCCCGCACCGTTCGGACCGAGAAAGCCAAAACATTCGCCAGCATCGACCTCGAATGTCATCCCGTCGAGGGCCATCACCGACCCGAAGGCATGCTCGAGGCCGTCAACACGGAGGATCGTCATTACTGAGCGTTTGGACGTATCAATTATAATGGTTCTGTCCAGGTTTTATCGGGCTTACAATGCTCACTGGTTCAGCGACGGCGTCCGCGAGCGCTCAGCGGCTCGCCGACTGAGTGAGTATTGTCATTAACAAAATCAGACACACCGCAGTGACGGGGCAGGCAACTACCTGCCTCCCGACTGCTGACCGCTCACACCGTACCGCCCACATCCGTCCCCGTCAGTACTCCGTCCCACGTCTCGCCCGCTGGCCATCGTCGATCGGATGGCGCTGTTTGTTCACCTGTGTGACGAGGTCTGCAGCCTCGAGGAGGTAGGTCGGTTCACTGTGGCTTCCGGTCAGCACCAACTCGAGCGCCGGTGGCTTCGTTTCGATACACTGGAGCACGTCTGCCGGAGCCAACAGCCCCTGATCGACGGCGTACAGAATCTCATCGAGGATGAGCATGTGGACGCCGTCTTCGGGTTCGCCGTCGAGTGCCAGTGGTTCCTCGAGTGACGCCTCAGCCGCCGCTTCGATCAACGCCATCGTTCGCTCGAGGCCCGCCTTGGCTTCCCGTTCGTGGTCGGCCTCGTCGCTGCCGTCGGCCATTCCGTGCCAGCCGTAGTGGCCGAGATTCTCGTAACTGAACCCCGGGAGAGCCGCGATTGCATTGTACTCGCCACGAACGGCTTCGACGCTCGAGGCCCCACCTTTCATGAACTGTACCATGTGGACGCGAAACCCGTTTCCTGCGGCACGCATGCCCATCCCCATAGCCGCAGTCGTTTTCCCCTTCCCGTCGCCCCACCAGACCTGGACCAGGCCAAACTCGTCCGGTGCATCGGGGGTAATCGGTTTCGCCGTGGGGCGTTCGCCTTTCCCGGGGGTTTGCTCGAGGAGTTCTTTTCGTCTCCGTTCACCGTCCTGGCTCGACGCTGAGTCGTCATCCGCCGTGTCTCGAGTTGGCATTCGTACTCGAGTGCTCGCGTGGCGCGAGTATGATACTGTCTGTTGTGTCCCACCATACTCGTCTTTCCAACGGGCGGTTCAGTAATCCGCGTACAACGAGGCTTCGGACCGACGCTCGTGGTACGCCTCCCTCGCCCAGGCCACCCCGGACGGCTCGGTCGTCCGAACGACGCCGACGACACCACCTTCGTCGTAGACAGTGATTCCGGCCGCCACAGCTGGGTCGCCGTCAGTACGTTCGGCGATCCAGATAGCGTACGGGTCGGTCAGGTTGGTGGTATAAACCGTGCCGCCACCCGGCTCGAGCACTGCCTCGAGGCGGTCTCTGTTCGCAGCGTCCATGGAGGCGACCAGGTCGGTATCGAGTACGAGTTCGGCCGCGAAGCCGCCCTGCTCGATCGAGGTCTGAAAGTCCTCGAAAAATTGCTCGTAGATGACGGGACCGGTTCCAAAGAGCCGCGAACACGAGGTGATGAGCGCGGTGCTCGGCTCGAAAGCCGTCCAGGGGGCTTCCTCGGTCGGAAGGTCGATTGCAGCAGTTCGGAGGACTGAAAGAGGGATCGTCTCGTGTGGCAGCACGGACAGAATCGGCCCAGCGCGATCGATGCTCTCGAGTTCCTCGAGGTATCGTCGTCTGGCTTTCGCCGACAGCCGTCCCTTCTCCGTCGCTCGATAAGTAGACCCGTGACGTTCGAGACAGCCACCCTCGAGGAGGGTAGCCACGGTGCGGTCGACCGTCGACCGTGAGACGCCGAGGGCCTCGACCAAGGCTGGCTTCGAATGGGGCGTCTCGAGTGTCACCTCGAGGACGCGATCCCGTGTCTCGAATCCGTCGTTCATCCTGGGAGCTCTACCGAATATTTATCCAAGCGGTATAAAAGCACACGGGCCGCTCGCTGTCGCTGCAGCGTCCTAGTGTGATGATTCCTGGTGGATGCGATCATCGAACGTCTCGCGCACCTTTTCGATTTTGGGTGCAGCGTGCATTCGGCAGTAGGCGTCGGTTGGGTTCTTCTCGAAGTAATCCTGGTGGTAGGCCTCGGCTTCGTAAAACGTCTCGAGTGGTTCGACTTCCGTCGCAATCGGGTCATCGTAGAGACCAGCGGACTCGAGTTCCTCGATGAACGCCGTTGCGAGTTCGTGCTGCTGCTCGTCGTGGGTGTAGATCGCCGAGCGATACTGGCTGCCGACGTCCGGCCCCTGTCGATTGACCTGCGTCGGATCGTGAATCGTGAAAAAGACCTCGAGGATGTCCTCGTAAGAAAGGTGGTCGGGATCGTACCCGAGTTGGACCACCTCGGCGTGTCCGGTCGTCCCCCGACAGACGGCCTCGTAGGTCGGGTCCTCGACGTGGCCACCCGCGTAGCCCGACGTCGCGCTCACGATTCCCTCGAGTGGTTTGTACGCCGCTTCGATACACCAGAAACAGCCGCCGCCGACGGTTGCACGTTCCATAGCAGTGGTACGGGCTGGCGGACAAAAGAACCGACGGTTCCTGTCATCCGTTCCTGCTCCGTCTCTCGAGGTGCCTCCCTGTGTATTCCTCGAAGGACCGACTCACTCGTCGTCGTTTCTCCGGGACTCCTGACTGGGTGGTCCAGAACCTGGCAGTGCGTGCGGATCGGCCTGGTCCTCGCCGTGGACGGTGTCGTCGCGCTCGAAGAGATAGAGGGCGATCCCACCGACAGCGATCACCAACAGACCGGGAACCGGGATCGTCCCAACGGCGAGGTGTAAGGTCAGGGCGATCAACATCGAGATACAAACGAGCCCGGCCCAGAACCAGGGGCGCTCGAACTCGAGGCGTGATGCATCACGGTGGACGGCGATGGTGACGACAGCGATAACGAGGCTCCCGAGGAGCGCAACCAGGAGGGAGACAGGATCGTCCATTGCATAGGGTGAGGGACGACCAGCCAAAAAGCGTTCTGAGATATCCGTCCCGGTTAGTGTTCGTCGACGACGGCGACTGCACGAACCGGTGACCCATCGGCACGTTCGTACGACAGCGGGTAGGCGTGCACGGTGAATGGACGATCCACTGGCAGTGGCTCGAGCCCACGGAGGTTCTCGAGCAACAATCGGTCGCCCTCGAACATGACGTGGTGAAAGGGGTAGCCGTCGGGTTCGGCGTCACGTTCGAACGTCCCCGGTGTCGGGTCGACGTTCATGGCATCGATCCCACAGTGGAGGTCCTGCTCGAGTAACCACTCCCCGGCAGCGGCCGTCAAAAATGGGTGGTCGAACGCCGACTCGGTTCCCCAGCGAGCAGCCCAGCCGGTTCGACAGATGAGGAGGTCGGCACTCCTCACTGTTTCATCGTCCAGCTCCGCGTCGAGTGACCGCTCGAGGGTCCCTGCCGTCACGGGCTCACGTGGTTCGAGCGGTCGACAGTCAGCGATCACCGCATCAAATCGGAAGGTATCGAGACCGTAGGTCCTGAGGGTTCTGCCGTCCTCGAGCATGTGTGCCGGGGCGTCGACGTGGGTTCCCGTGTGTGACGCGAGGTCGAGATCCGTCGTTGCATACCCCTCCTCGGAGACAGTCGTCCGTGTCGTCACCGAAGGTTCGGGCGAGCCCGGGTACACTGGCATTCCAGTCTCGAGTGGGTACGAAAGGTCGTATGTTTGCATTGTTGGCACGTTCGATTCCCGGACACAAAACGTTCCGTCTCTTTGTTTCTTGTCCCTCTCTTTTCGAACGTGGACTTCCTGTCTCTCCCCGGATATGCTGAGAACTGGCCCCGCGACGGGGGGATGACCCACTACTGGTCGGCAACGGGGTCGAGTTCGGCTTCCAGGTGCTCGAGGTACGCTCTTACTGTCGCCTGCCGAGCCGTCGCTAACTGACGGCCCGGCTCCGTGTACATACGATCGGGCAACTGGAGGATTTTCTTGTGTAAGTGGTTCACGCTCGTTTGGCCAGCAGGCGACTCGTCCGCCCCAACGGGTATCTCCGGATCCTCGATTGGCGTCCCCCGTTCGCCACCGTAGGTGAACGTCCGCGCGATACCGATCGCGCCGAGTGCGTCGAGATTGTCCGCGTCGGACACCAGCTTCGCCTCGAGGGACGCGGGTTCGACATCGTTCGAAAACCGATGGGCGCGGATACAGTGTACAACGTCGTCAACACGTACCGGCTCGAGCGGCTTTACCCGTGGGCCGTCGTGGCTATTCAGGAGAATCCGTGCTGCTTCGCTGGCCCCCCATTCGGCATGATCGCTGATCTCGCCACGATCTTCCTTCGGTCGCCCGATATCGTGGAGGACGACTGCATATTCGAGGACCGAACGGTCGAGTGTTTCATCGGTGTCAATTTCAGCCACCAACCGACGGGCGTTGGTTTCGACTCGGCGAACGTGATTCCAGTCGTGAGCCGGACTCACCGTCCCCTCGAAATACGATCGGGCAACTGCGCGCACCTGCTCGAGTCGAGTGTGCATACATGCAGAGAGACCCAGTCGGAAAAAGTCGTTCCGAAGTCCGCACTCGAGGTCTGGAAACCCATCTGTCTGACTAACAATTAAGAGCCAGCCACACATGGTCGATAGCATGGACGACACTCCACAGGAGATTACCTCGCTCGTTGGACGCGAGGTTTACTCGAACAACGGCGTTTTCGTCGGTGAAGTCGAAGACCTCAGATTACAGGTTGACGGTGAAGCAGTCACTGGATTAGCCCTCGGGCGGCTCAACCGAACGCTCTTTGGTAACGAGGTTGACGGCAGCAAGGGCGTCATCGTTCCGTACCGCTGGGTGCGCGCCGTCGGAGACATCATCCTCGTCACTGAGGTCGTCGAACGCGTCAAGGAAGCCGATGAAGAGGAAGAAGAAGTCGTCGTTTAAATCTTAATTACCGTTCGACCCCTCGTCGACACCCATCGCATCGAACAGCGTTCGCTTCACGGCCTCTTCGGTCAGCGACAACAACGTGTCTCGTGTATCATCAGAAATATCGATGCCGGTGAAAATCCCGAGTGGGATTTCGGCACTGGCCTGTGTCGAGTGGCCAGCGGCTTCACCCATTTCGCCGTAGGCATCTTCGAGCACGCTCCCGACATCCATACGAATATCTTTCGACCGGGCAGCCAGGAAAATCGTCTCCTCGGCGACGCCAAACACCGCCGTCGTCGTCACGCCCTCGAGATCGAGGAGATGACTCGCCGCCTGCATCAATGCTTCCCGATCCCGGACGTACCCCGCGTTCGAGACGAGATGACTCCCCTGGACGTCCCGATTCGCGATCGCTTCGGCTAACACGTCGAGCGTTTCGGGGGACATCGAGGGCGATTCGACCTGCTCGAGGGTGTCGTGGTTCGCGAAGGGATACAGATAGGCGGCAGCCGTGAGATCTGCGGGAGTCGTATCCCGCTTGAAATCGAGGGTTTCCGCGCGAATGCCATAGAGGAGCGCCGTCGCCACTTCCTCGGTGACGTTCATATCGAACTCCTGGATGTACTTCGTCATGATCGTCGACGTCGAGGACATGTTCGGCCGAATGTCAGCAAAGGCCGGGTCGAACTCGCCGTCAGGCTCGTAGTGGTCGATCAGAATATCGATATCGAGTTCGAGTCCCTCCGCTGACCCGTGGTCGACGAGGGCAACGGTGTCGTACACACTTCGGTCCTCGATGTCGTCCCACTGATGGAGGTCGATCCCGAGGAGATTGACAAAGGCACGGTTTTCTTGATGCCCGATCTCGCCAAGGTAGATGATATCGGATTCGACCCCCAGGTGAGTGGCGATGGCCTGTAACGCGCCCGCACTGGCGATCGAATCCGGATCCGGACTGGATTGTGTCACGATGGCGAACCGGCCATCAGTGTCTGTCAGAATCTCCGCGAGGGTCGCCGCGTTGTGCTCGAGTTCGCCTGACTCGAGTGCCCTGAGGGCGGAGTCGGCGATGACAGTCGATGGATTGATTACGATGTCAGCACCCAGATCAGCGAGTTCGTCGCCGGAAACGGGATCGCTCGCGCGCGCCACAATAAATTGGTCGCCGTTGGTCTCGCGAATCTGTGTGACGGCTTGTTTGTTTGCTTCGACATCAGAGGCCAGGATGAGAACGACGGATCGATCGGCGATGAGCTCAGCCGCCTCTGGTTCGCGAATATCGGCTCGTCTCGCGTCTAGGTCTTGATCTCTGAGTGATTCAACGCGACTTTCGTCGCGGTCAATGATCAGCACATCTTTACCTTGATCGACGAGATCTTCTACGACGGCAAAGCCGACGCTCCCGCAGCCAAGAATCGCGTAGTCAGAGATCGACGAAATTGTAACCCCCGTACTCATGTGACAGTCAGGTTGAACCGACTGTACTTAACGTTCCCGAAGCCCGTTACTATTTGCGTTGCAAGAGCTACCACGGCCCGAATCACCAACCGCTAAAGGAAACCTATTTTAGCGGCGCGAGGAAAACTTGTCCTGAGGGCCGGTAGCTCAGTTAGGCAGAGCGTCTGACTCTTAATCAGACGGTCGCGTGTTCAAATCGCGCCCGGCCCGTTCTGCACCGCGAACAACTCGTGAGCGGTGCAAACGTAACCGGCGGGATTTGAACGCAGGGAGGTCGCGCGCAACGCAGTGAGCACGTCCGACCGTGTGTTCAAATCGCGCCCGGCCCGTGCAAAAAACTGGTGAGCCGTGCGTGGCGCGAACGAAGTGAGGGCCACGAGAGCGAGCGGTGAAACCGCGAGCAGGAGTGTGTCGGCGTAGTTCACAATCGCGCCCGGCCCGTTCTGCACCACGAGCAGCTTGTGACGACGTAATGTTTCGATATGATTCGGTCGACCTGTCGGCTCGCACAGTGTCACTGCTGTTCCCGCATGGTGCCAAGGCGTTCAATCAGCAGCCGGCTCGAGCGTAAGCGAAAATGTCGCCCCTTCCCCAGGTACTGATTCCACCCATATTTCTCCACCGTGTCGTTCGATGATACGACGACAGAGAGCCAGTCCAATACCGGTGCCTGGATACTCCCCGTGGCTATGTAACCGTTGAAATACGTCGAAAACCTGTTCCTGTTGTTCGGGGTCGATACCTATCCCCTCATCACTCACCGAGCATTTCCATTTCTCTCCCTCTCGTTGGGCCGAAACAGTAATTTGAGGGGGGTTTTCGCTGTACTCGAGCGCATTAGCGAGGAGGTTTTGGAATACCTGGCGTAACTGGGCGGCATCACCGGTGACGGTCGGCAGTGGCTCGATTTCTATTTGTGCCCCCGTTTCCACGATTTTTACCTCAAGGTCACGGCGGACATCCTCGAGGACGGCGTCAAGATTCACTGTGTCGAGGGGCTCACCCCCAGTTTCGATACGCGAGTAAGCCAGGAGCGCCTCGATCATCTCTCGCATTCGTTGGGCTCCGTCGACGGCATATCTCAGAAACTCTTCCCCATCTTCATCGAGCTTGTCCTCGTATCGGCGTTCGATAAGCTGGAGATAACTCGAGATCATCCGAAGTGGCTCCTGGAGGTCGTGGCTGGCGGCGTAGGCGAACTGCTCGAGCCGTCTCGTCTCTGCTTGGAGGTCACCGATGTACTCCCGACGTTCGATGTGGAATTTCAAAAGCGTCGCGAGTGTCTCGATGAGCTCCCGTTCCTCATCGATGAACGCCTGCTTTTTGTTCTCTGACGGTTGCCCCTCGAAGACGACGTCAATCGTGATCGGCGTGCCGTTGGCGGTACTCGTTTCGGCGGTGATCTGTTTTTCTGTTTCAAAATCGAAATCGGTCGACGCTGTCCGGTCTCCAATCGAAACAAGTGCACCGGTTTGGTCGGGATATTGAAAGGCCTTCGGAAGGTTCGCTACAAACTCCTCGAGCACGCTGTCGATCGATTTATCACCGGCTTCGAGTAACTTGGTAACTAGTTTCACGACTGTGAGCTCTTTTTCACGTTCCTCGAGTTCCTGTTTCCGCCGGTGTACGAGTTCTTTCAGGTCTGTAATATCCGTCCCGCTCACGACTACCTGCTGAACCTTGCCCTCGTCGTCTGTAATGGGTGTCGCATTTATCGAGAGCCACCGCTTTCCCCCAGTGGGTAATCGGATGAATATTTCTTGATCGTACATCGGGGTCTCGGTTTCGAATACACGTGCGGCCGGTCGCTCATCGACTGGCAAGAACGTGCCGTCTGCGGAATACATGTCTTTCTCACCAGCCCTGTACAGTGCTCCATCGGAACTTGTCAAATTGAGCAAGGTCGCCATGCGTTCGTTGATCCGGTTTGTTGTTCCGTCAGCATTGACAACGGCGATTCCGACAGGACTGGTTTCCAGAATGCGCTCGACGAGGTCACGCTCGCGTTGGAGTTGCTGTTCTCGCTTTCGACGCTCAGTCATATCGTGTGTGACCTTTGCGAATCCTTGCAACTCCCCGTCGTCTTCAATTGCCGTTATTGTTACACTCGCCCAGAACCGTGTTCCATCAGCCCGTACTCGCCAGGTCTCGTCTTTGAACGACCCCTCGCGTCTCGCACGCTCGAGGTTTTGTTTTGGGACAAGTGCTCGTTGATCTTCTTCGGTGTAAAATCTCGAGAAGTGTGTGCCGAGAATTTCGGATTCGGAGTACCCCTTGATACGTCTTGCCCCTTCGTTCCAGTTGATAACGGTGCCGTTTGGATCGAGCATGAAAATGGCGTACTCGTCGACAGCGTTCACTAGTGATTGAAGCCGTTTTTCACTCTCACGATGAGCCCGTTCTGATTGTTTTCGATCCGTGATGTCGTAGTAGAGTTCGACACGTCCACCGGCGTATCGGCCGGATTCGATGGGCTTGCTGCGGTGCTCGAGCCACCGATCGTTTCTCCCCGGTCCAGGACTCGTACGGCATTCGAATTGCTCGACGTAGGCGTTGTCTTCGTAGGTGGCGAGAACGGTTTCGACGAACGTCTCGGGATCAACCAACCGCTTCGAGATCGTTTCCTCGATAACGGTTGGCTTGTGTCGCCCAATAATGTCTTCCCGATCGACAGCAAAGTACGTCTCAATCGTCTCATCGATCCAGACAATGTCAAACGTATCATCCAAAATAAATACGCCGACATCGGCTTCATCGATCACTGAGGAGATCGATTCATCTGATTCCCAGATAGATGAGAGACCGACGCGTTCGCTCGGTTTGTGACTGATTGGTCGAACCACCCCGACGGTCCCTTTGAGATCACCAGCCTGGGTTAGAAGCGGGGATACTCTAAGCTCACACTCAATTCGTTTGCCGGATGCCGTTTCAATGACGAGTTCGAAGTTAGTTGATGAGTCTGTCTTGGTATCGAGTCGCTCGCGAATTTCTCGTTCGATTCGGTTGACATCGTCGGCACACATGATCTTTGAGACGTGTTCACCGACCAGTTCCTCGCGCGAGTACCCTGTGTGTTCACAGATGGTATCGTTGACCGTCACGAACCGTCCCGACGCATCGAGTTGGTAGATGCCATCGTCGACCGCATTCACCAGGGTTCGATAATGGTTAGACACTCCGGAATCCGTAGAGAGGTCCGGAACCCCGGTATCGCCATCGGCATCGTTCGACATGCTAACGGTGTACTGCTCACGCGGTTAAAGGGCTTGCACATTGTGTACCAGTCGTGTGTCTATCCGGTGAAAGTGGGATGAGCGTACACGTTTGCAACGCCGTGTCTGCCTGTAGACGGCCTGACTGTGTGCGGTGATGCGTCTTTGCGTAGTTCCCCCGAAATGTGAATTATATTCGTCAACTCGAGCGGTGTAGTAACCTTTAAAACAAAGTGCGCACTATAACCTGGTAATGGCGAGTAACAAGATTCTCGGAATCGACCTTGGGACGACGAACAGTGCCTTTGCGGTGATGGAAGGTGGCGATCCTGAGATCATCGTAAACGGTGAGGGTGACCGGACGACACCGTCTGTGGTCGCATTTACCGACGACGACGAGCGACTCGTTGGAAAGCCGGCGAAAAACCAGGCGATTCAGAACCCCGAGAAGACGATCGCTTCGATCAAACGCCACATGGGCGAAGACGATTACACCGTCGAGATCGAGGGCGAGGAGTACACGCCACAACAGATCTCGGCGATGATTCTTCAGAAGATCAAGCGAGACGCCGAGGAGTATCTCGGTGACGAGGTTGAAAAAGCGGTCATCACAGTCCCGGCGTACTTCTCGGACAAACAGCGCCAGGCAACGAAAGACGCCGGCGAAATCGCCGGCTTCGAGGTCGAGCGGATCATCAACGAGCCAACTGCGGCGTCGATGGCCTACGGACTCGATGACGACTCCGATCAGACCGTTCTCGTATACGACCTCGGTGGGGGGACGTTCGACGTCTCCATCCTCGATCTCGGTGGCGGTGTCTACGAGGTCGTCGCGACCAACGGGGACAACGACCTGGGTGGTGACGACTGGGACCACGCCATCATCGACTGGCTGGCCGAGGAGTTCGAGGCCGAACACGGCATGGACCTCCGCGACGACCGCCAGGCCCTCCAGCGCCTCAAAGACGCCGCAGAGGAGGCCAAGATCGAACTCAG
>PUKM01000265.1 GCA_003552325.1 Natrialbaceae archaeon
TATGATGGCTGATAAAACGTTCAACAATGAAATAATGTCATCGAATCCTAAATTATAAGTGAAATGGTTACTGCGTGTTATTCTGTAGCTTCACATGAGCAAGACGACTCGGTTTGGTATAGCACTAGTAGTACTCGTCGCGTTGTGCATGGCTCTGTCACCAGTAGCCATGGCTGCGTCTGTCTCTGGGGTGGACAGCGCGGACACGCACGAGGAAATTAGTCCGGATCAGGTGTATACACAATCACCTGATGAGGTAACGATCGCAGAAGAACTTGAGACGACATCCGAGGACACAGTCGAAGTGTTCGTTCGGATGGATGCTGATTCTTCTCAATTCTTCGCTGAAACGATAACGGAAACCGACCTTTCTGCTGATTCCGAAACTGCGCTCAAACAAGAGGCTGACCTAACCCAGCAGCCGCTTGAAGCGTACGCAGAGCAGACGAGTGGCGTTGACGTCGTCAACTCTTTTTGGTTGACTAACGCCGTACTGCTCGAGGTCGACGGCGATGCAGTCGAAGATCTCGCAGAAGTCGATGGCGTAACCGAGCTCCATCCGAACTACGAGATCGACCAGGTCGACCCTGAGGAAGGTACCGACTCCGAAGCCTTCGGTGAGAAGGAGTACACCTATGGCGTCGAACAAATTAACGCGCCACAGTTCTGGGACGGTTTCGATGCCTCTGGTGAGGGCGCAACTGTTGCAGTTGTCGACACCGGAGTCAACGCAGAACACGAGACGTTCGCAGACTACGATACGGACAACTGGGCCGAGTTCGATTTCGATGGAAGTGAAATCGACAGTGAGCCCTACGACATCAACGGTCACGGAACACACGTCGCAGGGACTGTTCTGGGTGGCGACGAAAGTGGCACCCAGATCGGCGTCGCTCCGGACGCTGAACTGCTGGCGATAAACGTCTTCCCGGACCCTGATGGTGGAACCACCCTCGCAGCGATCGTCGCTGGGATGGAAGAAGCTGTGGAAGAAGGGGCTGACGTCGCGAACTTCAGCCTCGGTGGGGCTGGATATGCGCCAATTTACATCGATGTCGTGAAGAACGCCAAAGACGCTGGCACGTTCATCGTCACGTCTTCGGGCAACAGCGGGCCCGGCAGTACGGGTACACCAGCGAACGTGTACAACGCGAGCGCGATCGGTGCATCTGACGAAAGCGGTGGCATCACCGACTTCTCGACGGGAACTGAAATCGACACTGCAGCAGAGTGGGGCTACGTGGCTCCCGAAAGCTGGCCGGATGAGTACGTCACCCCGGACGTCGCTGCACCCGGTGACGCCGTTCAGAGCGCGTACGTACCCGGCGATGACACCTACAGTGCACTCAGCGGAACGAGTATGGCCGCCCCACACGTCTCGGGTGCCGCCGCGCTGTTGATGGCTGAGTTCGATCTCGAGCCAAGCGAGACGAAATACGTCCTCGAGGAGACGGCGACGAAGCCTGACGAGATCAGCGAGGACGTGATCGCAGACGCCGCGAGCGTGTCCGATGAACAGGTCGATAACCTGTTCGACGACGACGTACGTGACGTCCGATACGGATACGGGATTATCGACGTCTACGCTGCTGGTCTGTACGCGGACGATGTCAACTCCTCGATCGAAGGAACGGTCACCGACAGCGACGAAGAACCCGTTGAGGGTGCAACCGTCGACCTCGAGGGAGTTGGAACGGTTGAAACCCAATCTGACGGGCAGTTCGCCTTCGACGTACTCCCCGGTGAGTACGACCTGAGCGCGACCGCGTTCGGTGGTGTCGGCGATGCAACCGTCGATGTCGGCGAGGATGAAACCGAAACCGCGGATATCGAACTCGAGGATATTGTCGATGTCGCACCTCTCCAGGATCAACCGAACGAACTCCCAACGAACAGTAGCTTCGAGATCGTTGTCGACGTGGCCAACCTCGAGAACCTGACCGTCGACCTCTCGGATGAGGCCGATGTCAGCGAGGACGATCTCAATGTGACGTTGGGCGACGGTGAAGTCACGCTCGGCGAAACCATCGACCTCGAGGAGCCACTCACTGGAGAGGCAGTCCTCAATGTTGAGGTAACCGCCGAGGAAGGTGACGTCGTCGAACTCGCACACACGTTCAGCGGACCTGGTGAGGACATCGACGTCGTCACTGGTCCAACGCACGTGCTCGATGAGGACGCCGAAGCGGCCCCAGTCACGATCACTGAGTGGGAGCCACCCGAAGAAGTCTTCTTCAACGAGCCATCACCAGTGTTCGTCGAAATCGAAAACTCCGGTGACTTCACCGAGGACGTGACGCTCTTCCACTCTATCGATGCAGAGGGCGTCCCTTACTTGCTTGACACGCAGGCAACCGTTGAAGCAGGCGAAACTAAAGAAGTGATGCTCGGGCCGTACAATTGGTGGGTCATCGGTGGCCCTGGAACGGTTCTCGAACATTTCGTTCTCGTTAACGACCCTGCAGAACCGGATGACGTCAGTGACATCGCAACGACTGAACTGACCGGCTCCGGTCCGATCATGGGCACGGTCACTGACGAAGACACCGGTGAACCCGTCACCGGCGCGACGGTGACTGCTGAACACCCATCTGGTGCGACGTTCACCGCAACGACCGACATCGACGGTGACTACGTCATCACCGGTCCAGAAGACCTCCCAGATGCTGAATACGAACTCAGCGTCGAGGTCGAGGGTGGCTACGACGCCGCAACGGATAGCGTCGACGTCTCAGATGACGGCGAACCAGTCGAGGCGAACGTCGAACTCTCGAGTGACGCAACCTACAGCGTCTCACTCGACGCTGACGAACCAACTGCGTTCGGTATCCCCGGACCGGTTGAAGCAGACACCCTGGGTGACGTCGTCGAAACCGGCATCCCCGGTACGATGTACACCTACGATACTGACGCGGGCGAGTGGGAATCCGTCGGCGCTGACTACGAAGTCGACGCGCTCGATGCGTTCGTGTTCGTCCCCGACGGCGAGTCTGCTGACGCCGTCCTCGAAATTGCAGAAACTGACGGTGTGACGTCACCCTCGAGCCAGTCCGTCGCTAACGGCTGGAACTTCGTCTCACCAACCGAATACGACGCGACCAGTGATGCATTGAGCCTCGCTGGCGCCGACCTGGTGGACGACCGCACGACGATCCCGTTCGCCGCACCGACATCCAACATGGCTCCCGAGAGTGCCAGTGAACACGGCGTGTCGCCGTTCACAGCGTACTTCCAGGGCATCTCTGCTGCGGACGACAACCCAGAACAGCTGGGTGCGTTGGATGACAGCGGCATGTCACTCGCCGAAGCCAACGACGAACTTGGTGTTGCGACTGACCGTGTCGAAGGAGAAGTCGTCGGTGAGTTCTCCGGTCAGGTGATCGACGATGCGGCCGTCGCACTGGAAGGCACCACGTTCGCCGCTCACACTGGACCGGCCGGTGAGTTCGGTTTCAACCACGTCGTTGATTCGGACGATCTCGAAGTGACCGTCGAAGCGGACGGTTTCGAAGATGAGACTGCCGCCGTCGACGACGGCGTCGTGGAACTGCAAGAAGAGGAGTTCCTCGGTGTGACCGAGTTCGAGGCCACAGAGTCTGCGGCCGTCGGTGAGGAGATCGAAGTAACCTACGAGGTAACGAACTTCGGTACCCAGACCGTCGACCAACAGGTCGAAGTCGAGGTCGGACAGAACGTCGAGTTTGCCCGCTCCGATGACAACACGTACGTGCTCGACACGCGAGCGATCGAACTCGAGCCCGATGAGAGCGAAACGGTGACCATCTCTGCTGAGGTTGGCGACTTCCAGCCTGCTGGCGTGCAGGAGATTGCCGTCGTAACGAACGCGGCATACGCCCCTGACGACATCGCTACGCAGCCGTTCTCGCTCGTCGGCGTTTCAGCGACCGACCAGGCGCTCGGCATGGATGCCGATGAGAACCCAACCGTGATCGTAGATGACGTCAGCGCCGCTGACGGAAGCTGGGTTGTCGTCACCTACGAGGAGACAGTGGCTGACGAAGAGATCATCGCTGGGGTCACTCAGCTCGATGACGACGTTGCCAGTGAGGGCGTCCCAGTCGAGATCGAAGATGCTGCGGCGTTCCCAGGAGAACACACCGCACACGTCATCTCGGAGCTCTCGGACAAGAGCGCTGACGACCCGATCGGAGATCCAGTCTCCGAGGACACTGCAGAGAACATCCAGAGCCAGGATAGCTTCGACGTCTTCGATGCAACCCTGGAATTCGAGGATCAGAACTTCGCGAACGAGACCAGCGAGGTAGTCGTCAGTGACGCAGCAGTGTTCGACGGTGTCGACGATGAGACGCCGTTCACGATCGACCTGCACCCAACTGACGACGACGATATGATCATCCCTGATGAGGCGCTCGGGCAGTCCGACAACCTCACTGGTGAAAACGAGAACGTTACCATCGACCTCGACGAGGAACTCGAGACGAGCGACGACCACGTCGCGATGCTCCCCCTCGGCGAGTCCGATGAGCCGCTCTCGACCCCAGCGCTGACGCAGGCGATGGATGATGAACTCGTCCCTGTCGTCGACCAGGCGACCGTCGAGATCGGCACGGCAATCGACATCACTGACCTCGAGGTCGTGGACAACGCCACCGAAGAGGACGGCACGTACGAACTCGAGTACGTCTACACGTCCACTGCCGGCGAAGAAGACACCGAGTTCATCTCGATCGATCTCGGTGACGAGAGCGCCAACGTCAGCGATGCTGAGGCGATGGTCTCTGGGGCCACCGTCGAGGACGTTATCGAACTCGACGATGGTGTCGCCGTGATCGCCCTCGAGGAACCACTCGAGGCTGAGACCGGTGACGCCTTCGAGGTCACGCTCCAAGATGTCGTGAACGCCGACGAAGTCGGCGAGTACGACCTCACCCTCGGCCTGCACGATGCAGACGATGAGGGCGAGCCAACTGAGCCGTTCGCCGCAGCAGTCGATAGCTACGAACTCATCCTCGACCCAGACGCCCAGGTCATCGGTAGCCTGAGCGACGAAGCGGTCGATGAGGATGCTGACACCGTCACCGTCGAGTACGGCATCGAGTCACTCGTCGATGACGAACCACCAGTTGCTGGCTACGAACTCGAGGTCCACTACGACAGCGACGTCGTCGAATTCGCCGATGCACACGCTGCCGACTTCGAAGTCGAACCAGTCGTCAACGACGAGGAAGACGGTGAAGTCCGCCTCGTCGCCACTGACACACAGAACCCAACGACGCCGTTCGAGCCCGCAGTCTACCTCGAATTCAACACGAGCGAGGTCGGTGAAACGGGCCTCGAAATCGCCGCTGACGGCTCCGACATCAACGGGCCAGGCGGAGAGGCGTACGACCCAGTCTTCGAGGATGGCTCGGTGACTGTCGGTGAACCAGAAGCAGACTTCGAGACCACGGATGTCGATCCCAGTGAGGATCTGACAGTCGAACCGGAGGCTGACCTCACGGTCAACACGACGGTCGAAAACGTCGGTGAACTCTCCGATACGCAGGACGTCGAATTTGTCCTCGACGGTGAGGTCGCCGAGGCCTCGGAACTGGAACTCGATCAGGGTGACGAAGAGACCGTCACGTTCGACCTCACGGCCCCTGAAGAGGAGGGGACCCTCGAGTGGAACGTCCAGACGGACGACGATGAGTCCGCTACCTGGAACCTGACTGTCGAA
>PUKM01000224.1 GCA_003552325.1 Natrialbaceae archaeon
CAGCAGGTGACGACGCAGGTGACGGGGGCTACCCGGACCCGTCATGGCAACTACCAACCACTGGACCCTCTGAGTCAGGAGCGTTGCCAGCCGACGCGACTCCCGAGCCGGATGCAAACTGGAAAGACCTGGCGATGCAGCAATCGCCCGTTGCGATCATCGAGTGGAGCCTCGACCTCGAGGTTCGCCACTGGAACCCGGCAGCCGAATCCCTGTTCGGGTACGACGAGGCTGCCGCTCGGGGCCGACAGGCGACAGAATTGATTATCCCTGCGGACGAAGCAGCGTCGTTTCGGGCCTGGTGGGATGAGTGGTTGGACGGTGAGCTCACCCAAAGCCGGGGAATTTCACGTAACGTACGAAGCGATGGGTCGACGGTCCGGTGTGAGTGGTTCAGCACCCCGTTGATCGATGCGACGGGCGAGCCATGCGGTGTCCTCTCGATCGCTCGAGACGCGACGACTGACTTTCGGCGCTCGGTTGCCCTCGAGGAACTCCAGACGGCGACACAGGAGCTCATGCAGATGACGGCCATCGATGCGATCGCCGACCGGCTCATCGAGACGACGGCGAGCTTGATCGAGGGAGCCCTTGCCGGCGTTCGTGTCTACGACAGCCGTCACAATCACCTCGAACTGGTTGGGGTCAGTGACCACCTCGAGTCGGCGGGAACTCCGGAGCGACCTATCGGCCCCGGTGATGGCTCGCTGTGGGACATCTATGAGTCTCAGGAACAGGTCGTGATCGACGACGCGAGCGCGGAGATGGTCCCGTACGAACTCGACGTCTCCGTCGGCAACGCCGTCGTTCACCCTCTCGGTGACCATGGGCTCTTAACCGTGGCGTCCACAGGCGAGACACGCCTCGAGGAGGTAGACCGCAATCTGATTCACATTCTCTCAGCGACCGCGGAAGTCGCGCTCGATCGGGCCGCCCGCGAACGCGAACTCGAGCGGGCGAAGATGGTGATCGAAGCCGTCGGCGACAGTATGTACGCCGCGGATGCGACGGGGCGGTTCGTGACGGTCAACGATACCCTGGTCGACCTGACCGGGTACGATCGAGGGGAACTCATCGGCGCACATCTGTCTCGGTTCCTCACCGACGAAAGTGTCGTTCGTGGCCAGCGCGAAATCGAACGCATCGTCAGCGGCGAGTCGAGCACCGTCGCGACCTACGAGGTCGAGGTCGTGACGGCTGATGGCGAGCACATCCCGTGTGAAGCCACGACGACTGTGCCAGACAGAGAGGGCCTCGACCAACAGTTTGCTGGCAGTGTCGGCATCGTTCGCGACGTGAGCGACCGGAAATCGATGGAGGCGGAGCTTCGCAGTCGCCGAAAGAAGACGGAGCAACTCCATGCCATCGCCTCCCGTCTCGAGGCCTGTGAGACGCCAGCCCAGGTGTACGACCTCACCATCGAGGCCGCAGAGGAGGTCCTCGAGTTCGATGTCTGCGTCGTCGAGGCGGTGGTCGGCGACGAACTCGTTCCAAAGGCCGTCTCCTCGAAACTCGGGAGTGAGCGAGCGAGCAAGCACAAATCGGTAGAGACGGGGATCGCTGGGAAAACCGTCAGCAACCAGCGCAGCTATCGGATCGATGACGTCAAAGGTCACGACGAAGCCGAACCGACGCTAGCGGCCTACCGCTCGTTGCTGAGCGTCCCGATCGGCGACCGAGCTATTTTCCAGGCAGTTTCGACCGACCGCGCGGCGTTTACAAGCGACGACCAGGAACTGACCGAACTTCTCTTATCACACGTCGCCGACGCGCTCGAGCGGGTTGCGTTCGAAGCCGAGTTGCGAGCCGAACGTGACCGGTTTCGAGCGCTGTTCGAGAACGTGCCTGACCCGGTCGTCAGTACGCGACGAACATCTGCAGGGCCCGTGGTCGAGCGGGTCAATCCGGCGTTCGAACACGTCTTCGGATACGACCAATCCGAGATCGAATCGAAGTTACTCGACTCGTTTATCGTCCCAGCCGACCGAAAAGACGAAGCGACGTCGATCAACGAACGCGGGAACGATGGCGAACCCGTCGAGGCCGAAGTCAAACGGCGGACGGCAAAGGGCCTCCGGGATTTCATGATGCGTGTCGTCCCTATGACGATCGACGACGAGTCAGCACACGCGTTCGGCCTCTATACCGACATCACCGCACAAAAACAGCGACAAAAACGGGTCGAGATTCTGAACCGCGTCCTGCGACACGACCTCCGCAACGGCATGAACATCATCAACGGCTCTGCGGAGATGCTCCGGGAGGCCGTCGACGAATCCGAAGCCGACTTCGCCAACACGATTCAAGAGCGCGCCGAGGAACTCATCAGTCTCGCCGAGAAAACTCGGGCCGTCGAGCGAACCCTCGAGCGGGACGAACAGGCAACGGGACCGGTCGACATCGTCGACTGCGCTCAGAACGCCGTCAGCCAGTTCGAGGGGACGTATCCGGACGCGAGCGTCACCTGTTCGTGGCCCGAGTCACTCTTTGCCAGCGGTGATGACCTCCTCGAGGAAGCCCTCTATCAGGTGCTCGAGAACGCGATCGAGCACCACGACCGGAGTGACCCCCAAATCGAGGTCGCAATAGAGGTGGTCGACGACGATGACGAGATGCTCTCAGTGCGGGTTACGGACGACGGGCCCGGAATACCGGCGAACGAACAGGCCTTGCTCGAGGAAGAAAAGGAGATTACCCAACTTCGTCACGCGAGCGGGTTGGGGCTCTGGCTCGTCAATTGGGTGGCAACACAGGCCGGGGGACAGCTTCGTTTCGAGTCGAACGAGCCACGGGGGACGTGTGTCGAGATGCTGCTTCCACGGGCCCCACAGCCGACGGCTGAGACGGTGCGGGATGGCACCGCGGCGAGTGATTGAGCGGCCGTGGCCGAGGGAAGGGCGCTCTCCTTATCGGACCAGTGGCTGATTGAACGCCGTCTCGTGCTCGAGGACGGTTTCCCAGGTACTCTCACAGTCACACGAAACCTGTTCGAAGACCGTGGGATCCTGGCGGAGGTTGAAGTCCTTGATCGCCTTCTGGACGAGGTCGTCACACTCCCCGCAGTTGTGTGCACCGCGGTCGGTCCCGTGTCCGACGGGGTCCGAGACGACGAGTCCCTCGAGGTCAGCCGTTCGCTCGAGGACGGCCGCGACCGACCAGAGCCACGGCGGACGGTAGCCGTCCCGAAAGAACAGTTCGTCGACCATGGTGTAGCGCTGGACGTTACACGGGTTCATCGAGACGGTGTGACAGCCGGGAACGGCGAGACAGCGTTGGACCGAGGAGACCATGTCCTCGAGGGCTTCTGGCTCGGTGAGAAACGGCGGTTTCATCAGGAGGTAGGCTTTGACACCTGCGTTCTCGATGGCGGCCGCATCGGCACACGCCGCTTCGAAATCGGCGAAGTCGAAGTACTTGTTGACGCAATCGCGTCGGACTCGATCGGTCGCCGTCTCGAGGCCGATCGCGATGTCCGTCTCGAGGCCGTACTGGGTGAAGTCCTCGAGCTTTTCGCGGTCGACGAAATCCGGCAGTGACTCGAGGACGATCCGTTCGCGGTCGCCGAAGGTTTCGGCGATGGCTCGACGACTCTCGGCACCGACTTCGCGCTCGTCGAGGAACGATCCGGAGGTGTAGATTTTGATCAGGGGTGCGGGTTCCGTGGCGTTCTCGCGTTCGTGCTCGAGACAGACCTCGATCTGGTCCATCAGTGCCGCGTGGGGAACTGAGCCGCCGTCGACGCTCTCGGCGACGTAGCCACACATGGTACACCCACCAGCGCGGGCCCAGCGACAGCCACCGGTGTTGAGGATGATCGTCAGGCTCTCTTTGACGCCATCCGGGGTGTTGTCTTCGTCGAGCCAGACTCGCGTCGGCTTGTGCGGATCGTAGCTCTTGTCCTTTCGCGAGCGAATCTCGCGCATGACCTGGTTGTGGGCGTCCATTCCCTTGCCCTGCTCGTACACCTCGGGCGTCGGCTCACTCATTACCGAGGAGAGCGGTTCGAGGGCTAAAGCGGCTTCGTCTCGCGCAGGCGACCAGACTTTTCTTTCCAGCCGTCATGGGTACTTGCATGAACGCAGCCATCGATGCCGTCCGAATCGCGGGGACGCCACAGGGCCCCGTTCCTGTCGTCGTCCTCTCCATCGAGGAAGAGACGGACGTCGTTCCCATCTTCATCGGCTTCGAGGAGGCGACGAGCATCGCCCGGGGCCTCGAGGCCGAGGACATCGGCCGGCCACTGACACACGACCTGTTGCTCGACGTGATGGAAGACCTCGGGGGCCGCATCGACCGAGTCGTCGTCTCCGAAATTAGCGCTCGAGACGGTGCCGAGGGAGGGACCTATATCGCCGACCTCCACCTCGTGACCCCACGCGAGGAGGTCGTCGTCGACGCCAGACCGAGTGACTCACTGGCGCTTGCCGCGCGGACGAACGCCCCGATCGAGGTCACGGAGGCGGTGTTCGAGGAGACACGAGACGACAGCGAGAAGTTCGCGGCGTTACAAGACATGCGTGAGATACCTGGTGAGCTCTGAATGGACGATGGCGACATAGGGACGACACTCGAAGAACTGTTCGCGGTGATCGAAGACCGCAAAGAAACGCTGCCGGAGGGGTCGTACACGACCTCGCTGTTCACCCACGAGAAGGGCGAAAACGCCGTCCTCGAGAAGCTGGGTGAGGAGACCACCGAGGTTATTCTGGCGGCGAAAGACGATGACGACGCGGAAATCGCGTACGAGTCCGCCGACCTGGTGTATCACCTGCTGGTGCTCTTTTCGATGCACGACCTCGACCTCGGGGATTTGGAAGCTGAACTCGAGGCCCGACGGTAGGGTGGCTCGGCCAATGCGAACGGCTTTTGAACGCCGGTGACAGAGTCCACGGTATGTCAACCGACACGATGAGCGACCGACGTGAGCACATTCGGTCGATCAGCGTGACGGCACTCGCCTGTCTCGCTGGGGTTGGTGCAGCCTTCGGCTCGCTGTATCTCACGGAGGGGGCAGCGGACGTCGACGCTGCGGCGACCGATCCGCTCACGTACCTGCTCGTCTTCGGCCTGATCGGCTTGCAACTCGTCCTGTTGCCGGCCGTCGGGATCTACGATGACGAGGAGTTCGGCATCAAACACTACCTGTTCATCACGCTCATGACGTTCGCGTTCTGGTTCATCACGTGGGGCATGATACTGACCACCGGAGCCACGTTCTAACATGGCCAAAGACAGCATTGCCGTCGTCGATCTCGATCGCTGTTCGCCGGATCGTTGTAACTACGAGTGTAAGAACTACTGTCCGCCAAACCGGACGGGTAAAGAGTGCATCACGCTCCGTGGAGAAGACACCGAGGAGGGCCAACCCGATCAGGTGCGTATCTCAGAGGAGATCTGTTTGGGCGAAACCTGTGGGATCTGCGTCGAGAAGTGTCCGTTCGACGCGATCGAGATCATCAACCTGCCACAGGAACTGCAAGACGATCCCGCACACCGATACGGTGAAAACGCCTTCTCGCTGTACGGCCTCCCAGCACCGAAAGAGGGGCAGGTGACGGGCATTCTCGGCCCGAACGGGATCGGAAAGACGACGGCCGTCCGCATCCTCGCCGGCGAACTCGAGCCAAACCTCGGGCAGTTCGCGGAGCCACCGGGCTGGGACGCGGTGCTCG
>PUKM01000238.1 GCA_003552325.1 Natrialbaceae archaeon
CGCCGACCGACACAAAATAAGCTAACTCCAAGCCGTCAATACGGGAGGAGTAACGGCTTCGTGGCGGAGCCAGTGTCGTCGGTCACAAAGCTTAGATTCCCAACCTTCAGGATTGACCTGCCCGGCCAACACCGGGTGGGAAGCCCACGACTTTAGTCGTGGGAGCACGTCACGCTCTCGCATGACGTACTGTGCTTTGCGATGAGTTCACAAGTGATCTCTCCCGAAAAATACGACGTCATGCTCGGACAGCTTGGCGCACGACTCGACATCTCGCGGCTGGAGAACGAGGCGAACGTCGCCATCGTCGAGCACACCCTTCCAGCGCATACGTTGGCAGCCCCGCTTCACCGCCACAGCCGCGAGGACGAACTCTCATACGTACTCGAGGGCGAGATGACCGTCCTGGCCGACGGTGAGCTGACAACCGTTCCAGCCGGGGAGTCGGTCGTCAAAGGCCGTGACGTCTGGCATACGTTCTGGAACGCTGGCGACGAACCGCTTCGCTTCCTCGAGATTATCGCACCAGGAACGTTCTCGGAGTTCTTCGAGGAAGTCTCACGAGTATACCCATTCGACCCCACAGACGAGGAAGCACTCACCCACTTCGAGGAGCTGTGTGCCCGCTATGGCTTCGAGGCCGATCTCGAAAGCGTCCCCAGACTCTGTGAGGAACACGCCCTCGGGATGTAGGGACGAGAAACTCTCTTTTAACCAGATCACCCGGGCAACAGAACGACAAAGAGAGTGGTTTTCTTGTTGGTTCTCCGTCAGACCTATACGTTGGGGGAATGAAATGATTCGTATGGGATACACTCAAAAGAGTGGTTTTAGCTTTCCGTCGACGTGGCTTGGACTGAACGCTCGCGCAACAGAACTGGTATTTGCAATGGTACTGGTAATCGGGTCGATCTCTCTTCTTGCGATGGCGAGTGGAGACCCTGAAACGATGGCGTTGGTGGCACTAACTGGTGTTGCTGTTGTTGCTCTCGGAGCAACGTTCATTCGCCTCTCGGAACACCTTCGAACGAGCCGATAGTTCCGACTACGACGGTTTGGCTCGGCCGTCCCTGTCGTGAGTGACTACTACCCGTGAGCGTTAGGCAGATGTATGTACCGTTCGGAGTGCTTGAAAGCCACGTTGATGATGACGGGTGTCCAATACTATATATGATAAGAGAGTACAATACGAGATGTCCGTTAAAATAAGAGAGTTTGTATTCAGTGAGCCAGCTGGACGTCCTAATGCAATAGTAATGTTCTCTGGCTCACTTGTTTTCTTAACCATATACGTGTACTACGATATTCTGCGTAATTCTCCTTCCGTCTTTGCGCTCGTTATAGCGATAGGATTCGCTATGTCCGGCATCGCTGAGTCCCTTCCAGAAGAGCGACGACGGGTAGCCGGTGGATTGCGTGTGACTATGGTTCTCTTTATGTTAAGCCTCATTGCCACCACTATTTTTGCACCTGAACTCATTATCGGAGAGTAATAGAGTCCTTGCCAATAATTAGAGTAGCAGACTGATTTGAACCAAAGAGATATCATAATCCTGAGTTTATAGAGAGTATGGAACGCAGACTACTCAAGACCTTTATCGGGATTGGCATGGTGGGAATGGGGCTGGTGCAGGCGTCTCTCTTTGCAGTCCAAAGCGAATGGATACCTACCGGGTTGGGGATATTATTCTCGCTTCTCGGGATTATATATCTGTGGGCAGAGATCTATTCACCCGCACAGTAAGCAGGTGTACTGAGCAGTTGGCTTCATCGGATTATCCCGTCCGAGAACCCATGAATTTCGGACAGTGGTTGCCCAGTACAACGACACATTCATCAGATGGATACTAACTCACCGATTCTGCTCAGACAATAGAAACCAGGTGCCAAGGCCGATAAAAATGCCTACAACAGGGCCCATTGCCATGACAAAACCATTACCGGCGATTGACCCGACCAAGATCCCCAGCACGGCTCCGAGAACAATACCGAAGGCCATACAGTAAGCCAGGAGTTCATCATCGCCTCGTCCTTCGGTGAATTTGGCCATGACTCCGAATGAAGAACAAGGAGTATATCTCTTCGTGTGAGCCGGACGTTCCGATAGCGAGCCACGAGTTGCCACTGTGGTGCTCGCGCACTGTTTGCTCGCTTCGGGTGTGCACCGAAATGGCTTAGCCCACCTCGTTAGAACGTCGTCACTGTGTCACCCAAATCGCCAGCCACGTCGACTGGACAACGGGCGAAACCAACTGACCCAGCAGACCGAATCGTCGCACTCGACGCCCTCCGCGGATTCGCACTGCTTGGCATTCTGGTCATCAATATCTGGCTGTTTGCGTTGCCCTCTCTGGCGACGTTCAACCCAACCCTCTATGGTGATTTCACCGGCGGGAACTACGTCGCCTGGCTCATCAGCCACGTCTTCTTCGAACGAAAGTTCGTGACGCTGTTTACCTTCATGTTCGGTGCCGGAATGGTGCTGTTTCTCGAGTCGAAAGCACGGAAAGACCAACCCGGACGGCGGTTACACCTCTCGAGAAATTTCTGGCTGCTCGTTATCGGGCTTGGACACGCCTATCTGCTCTGGTACGGCGATATTCTCGTCTTTTATGCACTCAGTGGCTTTCTCGTCGTCTGGGTATGGCGATGGCGTCCTCTCCGCCAGTTCATCCTCGGCATCAGCATGTTCGCTCTCCCGTCGGTGTTCTATCTGCTGTTGGGGATCGGCTATCTCTTCCTTCCGGCAGAGGGACAGACGGAGATCGAAACCGAGTTACTCGCCGCCTTCGGTGCTGACTTTTCACCCGAACGGGAGATTGCCATCTATCAACAGGGCGGGTGGCTCGAGCAGGTCGCCCACCGGGTACCCTACCTCCTCGAGGCCCACACGATCGGCTTCCTCTTCGAGTTGTTCTGGACGCTCGGGGGGTTGATGATCGTCGGCATGGCGTTGTACAAGTGGGGCGTCCTCTCTAATCAGCGGAGTGCCCGCTTTTACAAACGTCTTCTCGTGGCTGGCGGGGGTCTCGGCCTCGGACTCGTCTCCATGGGTGTCTGGGTCCGTGAGGTGTTCGCCTGGGAGACCGTCCCCGTCCTCACGCTCGCCTTTCAGTTCAACTACTGGGGGGCGGTGTTCCTCGCCACCGGCTATATCGCGGGGATCATGCTGCTCTGTCGGTGGCTCCAGGACGGCCTCGTGGTTCACGCGCTCGCCTCGGTTGGTCGAACCGCCTTCAGCAACTATCTCCTCCAGACCGTCCTCGCCACCACCCTCTTTTACGGGTATGGACTCGGGCTGTTCGCACAGCTAGAGTTCCTCGAGTTGCTGGGCGTAGTTGTGGCCATCTGGGCGATCCAGATCCCCCTGTCGATGTGGTGGCTGCGCCACTTCCAGTACGGGCCGGTTGAATGGGTCTGGCGGACGCTGACCTACCGCGAGCGCCAACCGATGCGACTCGAGTCATGACATCCTCCCCGGCGTTCACGCCGTGGTTTCCTCGCGCTGGGAGTCTCGGCTATGCCGAGTTGGTTCGAGAGAGCAAGCTCTCTCGTCATCACGAGACGACAAAGTCGTCTCGAACGACCACGGAGGCAACTTGCGGGTCTGTGTGCTCCTCGTTGGGACGGGAAGAGTGTGGTGACTCCAGCCAGTCGTGGCTGTCCCACTTGAGGCACACGGGCCGTGCCATCGGCCGTGCTACGTCTGTTTCGTGCCGCCTCAGGAACGTCTCGCTTGCGGCGAGGTCCGCGTGACCTTCGAAGCCGCAGGTACACGTGAGTGTGTCTTGGTGCCGTGTGGTCCGGTCCGTCGAACCGCAGTTCGGACACGTCTGGCTTGTCCACGCTTCCGTGCGGACTTCGACAGTGATGCCGGACTCTTCGGCGGTATCGGCGAGTCGTCCGACGAACCGCCGGAACGCCCAGAAGCTGTGCAGCTTGGCGTTCGTCCGAACTGACCAGTGCGTCTCGAGCACGTCGGTGAGATCGCCGACATACACCGTTGAGACGCCAAGGTCGTACAGCCGTTCGACCAAATCCCGACAGAGTGCATCCATCGCGTGGTCGCGTCGCCGAGTCCGTCGCCGGTACAGTGAATCGATTCGCTTCGAGCTGTACCGGCTGTCCTCGAGCTTCGACTGAAGTTCGGCAATCCGTTGCGTGGTTTCGCGAAACTGCTTGAACAGGTCGCGCCCCTCGTACAGATACTGCTCGCCGGTCGAAACCGTACAGGCGACGATGTTGTTCGCGCCGATATCCAGAGCGGCGGTTTCGTCCGCCAGTGGTTGTGCCAGTCGAGAATTGTCGATTGTGACTGGCTGAAAGGCCCTGAATGTCTCGCTCACGTCGTCGTAATACAGTTCCAACCGGCCCTGCTTGTCGTACTCTTTCCAACTTGGCTCGCCGCGGACTTCGAGCCGGAGTCGTTCTTGGTATCCAAGACCGTACTCGTCTTTCAGGTCTTTGCCGACGAGTATTTCGAGTCGGGAGTATTCGCCCCACTCGACCGAGTACGACGTGTTTCGGATGTACGTCCGCAGTTCACGGCCGTCTCCACTCCCCCAGAAGCCGGGCTTGCCGTTGGCTTCGCCCTTCTCTCGTAGTGCGAAGAACGACCGCCACGCTTCGCGGTTCTTGCGTTCGATCTGTTGAACGGTCGACGCGCCAAGCACCCCACCGTACCGGCCACGGTACTCGTCGATTTCCCAAACGTCGCCGTCCGGGTCGCCGAAGTTGGTTCGGCGCTGGTAATTGATCTTGTTCCAGAGTGCGGCTGAAGCGTCCAACAGTCGGCGAAGTAACTCCTCATCCTCGTCGGACTGTGGAACTACTTCGAACTCGTTGGTACGCTTCATGGCTATCTTCTCCTACGGACCCAACAATAGCGTATGTTTGGGTTTTGGTTGTATGTGTGGCTAAAAACATCCACTTCGTTGTTGACGACGACGAGTATGAGCGGTTGAGGCGAATCAAGGACGAACACGGTCTGACGTGCCGCGGAATGGTCAAACACGCCGCGAACGACTTGGAGACTCCGGCCAGGGAGTAACCATGGTTCGCGTCGTCGAGTGACGCGATTCACGCCCGGCCTCAGAACGCTTCGCGTTCTAGTGTGCGAACGAGAGCTTCACTCTCGTCAACGCCGTAAACGGCGGGGACTCTCTCGCTGCCTTAGGTAGGCGAGTGAGATTTCGTCTCGAGTGGGCTGTGGCTTCTGTTGAGGCCGGACTCGAGGAAGAGAGAGCGCCTCGAGGGTGGGCTTTCGGGTTTGTCGCTGATGGTCTCACCTGTGCCAACGTCGTAACTGTCTTCTCCTGCAACGAGTTGCCTTCCCTGCCAATGTTGTAATAGGCTGGTAAACTGTTCAGTGAGTCAAACTGCATTATTCAAAAGCTTAATAAGTCGTTGCTTTTGATAAGTCAGTAGTAGATGGCAGTAAAGCAGCATTTTGACGGTGATCTCGAGGTGAAAAGCGGCGATCAGAAAGGGGATAAAAGGAGATGGGGTACACGACTGTGTCTCGTTTTCGTTTGTTTCTTACTGGTAGTCGGGGCACTCTTTGCGTTCGGTATGGGAGGGGTGGCTGGAG
>PUKM01000003.1 GCA_003552325.1 Natrialbaceae archaeon
ACAAGATGGCCAAGGACGTCAAACCAACCCGGAAAGAGTTGATGCAGATCGAAGATCGCATCGACCTGTCCGAGCGTGGTCACGGGACGCTCGAGAAGAAACGTGACGGGCTGATCATGGAATTCATGGACATTCTGGACCAGGCCCAGGACGTCCGTGGGGAGCTGTCTGCGGACTACGAACGTGCCCAAAAGAAGATCAACATGGCACGTGCGATGGAGGGTGACGTGGCCGTTCGCGGTGCCGCCGCGGCCTTACAGGAACACCCAGAGATTACGACGGAGTCGAAAAACATCATGGGCGTCGTCGTGCCACAGATCGAATCCTCACGCGTCACGAAAACGCTCGATCAGCGTGGATACGGGATCATGGGAACCACCGCGCGAATCGACGAGGCCGCCGAGGCCTACGAAGACCTCCTCCAGAGCATTATCCTCGCCGCCGAAGTCGAAACGGCGATGAAGAAGATGCTCCAGGAAATCGAGACGACCAAGCGCCGTGTCAACGCACTCGAGTTCAAACTCCTTCCGGACCTGTACGAGAACAAGGAGTTCATCGAGCAAAAACTCGAGGAACAAGAGCGCGAAGAGATCTTCCGCCTGAAAAAGATCAAGGAGAAAAAAGAGGCCGAAGAGGCGGCAGAAGCCGCTGTCGGGGAGTCCGAAAACGACGCGGACCTCGAGCAGGCGGCGGCGAGTGGCGTTCCTGGCGGCGACTGATCGTCTTCAGCGGTTCTTTCATCTTCCTTCGTCACGAACGCCTGGTATGTCCTGTACACACTGTGGCGAGGAACTTCTCGTCTTCCATCTGCCACCGGCGTATCGATCGCCGTCGCTGCTGCCAGCGGGATTTGACGACCCGACCTCGGTGACTGCCGCGTCGATTTGTCCACAGTGTCTGGCCGTCGAGCCAGTGACGGATTCCGAAGCCAGTCTCCCAGCACTCGAGGGGTCACGGACTGACCGGATCTCTCAGGTGTTTCCCTCCTCGTCGTCAGCAGCAGTGCCGATGGCGCTCGGACTCGCCTGTTGTGCCTCGTTTGCGCATAATCGGTCGACGCTGGCGCGTTTGCTCGAGCGGGTCGAGCAGGCCGGGACGGATCCGTTGTTGACGATCGACCGGCTCTTGGATGATCCCGGGATTGAACCGTCGGTTGCCCTCGAGCGTCGTCGTCATCAGATCGAGCAGTTGTTGTACGGCTGATCCGACGGCCCCCTTCTCGAGGTGGTTGACTGGGCCGGTTGCCACATAGGCTAGCGACCGATCACCTGGACGACGGTGAGAGTGGCGTCGCCCGAGATTGGTAGTCCTGGAAGACAGTCTCGCCCCACGTATACGCTGATTGGGTGGTATTTTCGATAACCCTGATCACGTCCTCGTCGTCACTAACGACGACGAACGTGTACAGGTTGGTGGGCGTCTCGAGGAGTGCTATCTCGTATGGGAGCCCTTCGATGACGAACCCGCTGACGACTGGTTCCTCGAGTACCGTCTCGAGGTTATCCGGATAGGCCTCGAGCATGAACGCGAGTAAATCCTCGGTAAAGACGAGGTCAGCCTCGAGTGCGCCAGTCGTCGTTCGCTCGGTCAGAATGCGTCGGAACTGTGGGAGGCGGTCGACTGCGGTGAGCCCACGGAGGCGTGTCGCCTCCCTGAGGACGTCCGCAATCCGCTCGATCGGTTCTCCTGGGGCATGGGGATGTGGTTCGTGAACCGTGGCTCCATCCAGCACTACGGGATCGAACGGGTCCGTCGGTGAAAGCGAGCCCATACTCGGTGCCACGGCGGTGATCGTCTCGAGCGTCGACAGGCTGTCACGGTACGTCTCGAGTGCCAACAGGCCGGCTCGCGTGAGCAGACAGCGGTTCTCATCACGCTCGAGCAAGTGGTAGGTTTCCAGGTGGCGGACGCTCCGATCAACTGTCGAGCGCGAACACGCCAGTTCGTCGGTGAGTTCGGCTTTTGATTTGGGGCCGTCCTCGAGCGCACTCACGAGTTCGTATCGGCACGAGAGAAGGTCGAAGACGTCGCGAGCGGTGTGAACGTCGGACATCAGTGATGGAAGGTCGAGGAGGAGTGGTCGGATCAGACACCAGTATTGTACCGCAAAATCCCCGCAACGCCTCCGAATGCGTTGTAGAGCTGTTCACCCTTCTCGAAATCACTCGAGATGAATTTCGTCTCCGTCCCTCGCTGTTCAGCGATGGATATCAGGTGTTCGATGGCGTCCTCGCGGTCGTCTTCGTCGGCGGTGAGCGTCGTGCCACACTCGCTGCAGTCGTGTTCGGGCGTCGACTTCCGGCGGTCGACGAGCGCATAGTCCGTATTCCCACACGCGTCACAGTCGTAGGTGATGGCGTCCTGTCTGAGATCCTCGCTGATGAGCAGGGTTTCGACCGACCCCATGATGAGGTTGGTCCGGGTCTGTTGGAACCCGTAGGTGGCGAGTTCGCCACTGTTGAGTTCCTTGAAAAACCGCTCCATCACCTTTTTGTCCTTCATGATCTCCGCGTCAGCCAGGGCATCCTGAGCGCGGTCGACGAGATCCTTCAGGCCGGACTCGTCGGTGTAGGAGACGTCGAACTTGTCGATGACGGTGTCCTGGATTTCGTGGTGGAGATAGTCGCCGTCGAGGAACTCGTCTTTCGTCGGGGATGGGCCGCCGACGAGAACGCCGTCGAGTTCGTGTCGTTTGGGAACGAACAGATCGTTCGCCATGCCCGCGACCTCCTGATAGAAGTTGTCGATCGCTTCGAGGCGAAGACGAGCGAAACGCTGGGCGGACTGCCCCCCTTTTCGCTGCTTGCCGGGGACGAGCGAGGAGGCGGACTTGACGGGGACGACGCGTTTGCCCTTCAGCCAGCCGACGTTCGCCTCACGCCGGTCGAGGACGATCAGCCCGTACAACCCCTGATCCTCGAGCATGTGCTCGAGGGGTTCGGTGAGGAAGTCCGAGTCGCAGTGATAGCGGAAGGACTCGACGGGCTGTGGTGGCCCCTCGAGGGCTTTGGTGACCATCTCGGTCTGGCCACCGCCGGAGTTGACGGCACCGGAGAAGAGCACCAGGCCGTTGTCCGGGGGAAATGCATCGTAGTACCGAAGCCGATCTTTGATGCTCGTGAGGGCGTCCTGGACGTTCGTTCGGGTCTGTTTGGACTTGATGTTGGCCGCTTCGCTGTGTTCCTGGGTGACGTGGGCGACGACGTCACTGATTTGCCGGTCCTCGGGGATGTAGATCGTCACGAGCTGTGTGCCCGACCCCTCGAAGTTTTTCAGATCCTCGATGACCTTCCGGAACTCGTATTTTTTCCGGTCTGCACCCTCCTCCTGACTCATTGCTCGTCTAGAACGGATCCGTGATTAAGTAGTCTTTGACACTCCCTGTAGAGCCCAAAACGTCGGCTTTGGCGCTCGAGACGTCTCTTTTGCCGCTATCTGTGGGCGGGGGCTGGCTCGAGTGGGCCTTCGAATCGAAACCATTAATCGACGCCACACGCAGTGGTGACTATGCACACGGTCGAGCCCACTGACTTTCACGATATCGTCCAGGTTTCCGATCCACAACTCTCGCCGGAGAGTGACGAAGTAGCGTTCATACGGAAGGTCCCCACAGACGACGAATCGTACGAAGCGACGATTTACGTCGTCCCACTCGGGGGCGAGGAACCCCGCCAGTTTACCGTCAGCGAAGGCGTCGACAGCCAACCCCGCTGGAGTCCTGACGGCTCCAAGCTCGCGTTCGTCAGCACGCGCGGGGCCGACGACGACCGTCCACAGCTCTGGATTCTCCCCACCTACGGGGGCGAGGCCCGACAGGTGACGAGCGTCGTCGGCGGCGTCTCCGGCCTCGAGTGGAGCCCGGACGGTTCGACGCTGCTTTTCACCCAGGCCTCGACGGCCGAAGACCGTGAGGAGGGCCGTGACTTCGCCGTCGACTCGGAGTACGAACCCGAGACGCCCGATCCGCGCGTCATCGATCGCATGGTCTACCGCGCCGCCCAGCGGTACATGGATGGCAAACGCAGCCACGTCTACACCCTGGACGTCGAGACGGCCCTCAAGCAGGGGGTCGTTACCGATCCTGAGGATGGAAACGACGCCCTCGAGCGACTCACTGACGGTGACGAGGACTTCGTCGGCGCGACGTGGGGTGACGACGAGACGGTGTACTACGGGCGAAAACTGGGTGCGGAACCGGACGATTCCCTCGAGGCCGAAATCCTGGCCCACGACCTCGAGACGGGTGAGGTCGAACAGGTCGTCGAAACGGTCGGCTGGGCGGCGGCTATCGCGGCGACCGAGGATGGGAAGGTTGCCTATCCATGGACTCCCAAAGAGGGTTTTACACTCCGCCAGACGGAACTCAAGGTGTACGACCGTGAGGCCGACACCGAGACCACTCTCACTGATGGCATCGACCGAACGATCGGCTACGGTGGCGGCCTCAAGTGGGGCCCCGAGGATGACACCCTGTACTTCGCGACGCCGGATGAGGGGTCGGTAGTCCTCTGGTCGGTTCCCGGCGACGGGGGTGCAGATCCCACGCGGGTGTACGACGAGGGCGTGACCCTCGAGGGCTTTTCGGTGGGCGAGGACGCCATCGCCTACACCCAGAGCGAGTGGGACCATCCGGGGGACGTCTTCGTCTCGACCCGTGGTGGCAACGAGGTGACCCGACTCACTCGCGTGAACGCCGATTACCTCGAGGACCGAGCAGTCGCCCAGCCCGAGGAACTGTGGTACGAGAGCGAGCAGGGTCCGGTCCAGGGCTGGGTGTTGACGCCCCCCGATTTCGATGAGGACGAAACCTATCCGCTGCTCGTCGAGATCCACGGCGGTCCCCACGCCCAGTGGACGACCAGCGGGACGATGTGGCACGAGTTCCAGAGTCTCGCGGCAGCGGGCTACGTCGTCTTCTGGTCGAACCCACGCGGGTCGACGGGCTATGGCGAGGATCACGCCGCGGCGATCGAGCGCGACTGGGGCGACGTGACCCTGACGGACATCCTCGCCGGGGTCGATCTGGTCTGTGAACGCGAGTACGTCGACACCGACGAGCAGTACGTCACCGGCGGGAGTTTTGGTGGATTCATGACCGCCTGGACGGTCGGCCAGACGGACCGATTCACCGCTGCCGTCAGCCAGCGCGGCGTCTACGACTTCACGAGCTTCTACGGATCGACGGACGCGTTCAAACTCGTCGAGGGCGACTACGGCGTCACGCCGTGGGAAGACCCCGAATACCTCTGGGAACAATCCCCTGTCGCACACGTTCCCGACGTCGACACGCCGACACTGTTGATTCACTCCGATCGCGACTTCCGGACGCCCGCGAACACGGCCGAACTGTTCTACCTCGGCCTCCGAAAACACGGCGTCGACACCCGGCTGGTTCGGTACCCGCGCGAAGGGCACGAACTCTCACGCTCGGGCGAGCCCGGGCACGTCGTCGACCGGATCGAGCGCATCCAGCGCTGGTTCGACGGCTACTCCGAATACAGCGAGGACCCGCCGGCGCTCGAGCGCGAGCGGAACGCGGGACTGTCGGCAGGCGAAGACGGCGACGGCGACGACGAGTGACAGAACCTC
>PUKM01000018.1 GCA_003552325.1 Natrialbaceae archaeon
CAAATTCCAGCAAAACAAGGATTGAAACTAATACTGCCAAGCGTATAAGTGCAATGGCCGGCCATGTTCGAGACCAAATTCCAGCAAAACAAGGATTGAAACCAAAAAGCGGAGATTTCCGGAAAATATAATTCATATGTTCGAGACCAAATTCCAGCAAAACAAGGATTGAAACAGAATCAGGAAAAGAGCATAGACAGAAGATTTGCAGTTCGAGACCAAATTCCAGCAAAACAAGGATTGAAACTAATTGACAAAAAAAGCCAAGATATCCAGCGTCTTGGTTCGAGACCAAATTCCAGCAAAACAAGGATTGAAACTAGGGCAAAATAGGGGTAAGATATTTGGCACGGCCTGTTCGAGACCAAATTCCAGCAAAACAAGGATTGAAACCCAAAACCATTAACAGAAAAACAATCTGAAACCTTAGGTTCGAGACCAAATTCCAGCAAAACAAGGATTGAAACATAAATCATCTGCAAACGCTTTAAAATTCCCCCCATAGTTCGAGACCAAATTCCAGCAAAACAAGGATTGAAACATATTGTAAAAGCGGTCAGGCAATTGGGGCAGGATAAGTTCGAGACCAAATTCCAGCAAAACAAGGATTGAAACTTAAATGCTTTAGTTTTTATCCTGTTTCGCTCAAACGTTCGAGACCAAATTCCAGCAAAACAAGGATTGAAACAAATAAAATACCCGCCTGCCTGCCTGATATATACAGGGTTCGAGACCAAATTCCAGCAAAACAAGGATTGAAACGCCGTGATAGTGTTCAATTCAGTTTCTTTTGCAGAAACGTTCGAGACCAAATTCCAGCAAAACAAGGATTGAAACGTTCTGTTAATAATAAGATATTTGGATGTGCGCACGAGTTCGAGACCAAATTCCAGCAAAACAAGGATTGAAACAAAGACCGTCTGTCACATCAGTCATAAATCCCATGCGGTTCGAGACCAAATTCCAGCAAAACAAGGATTGAAACTAAAATACTTAGTTTTGAGTTGTGGTTTTCGGCCGTGTTCGAGACCAAATTCCAGCAAAACAAGGATTGAAACAAATTTCTGTATTCAGTAATTCGACAGCGTGCTAATTGTTCGAGACCAAATTCCAGCAAAACAAGGATTGAAACTCATCATCTGTCAGTGTAGACTTACCGCCAGCCTCATCAAGTTCGAGACCAAATTCCAGCAAAACAAGGATTGAAACATAAATAAATAATTTGTTTGCCATTATTTTGTCAAATCGTTCGAGACCAAATTCCAGCAAAACAAGGATTGAAACTATTTTGCTGTAATCAATTATTGTTTCCCATTCTTTACGTTCGAGACCAAATTCCAGCAAAACAAGGATTGAAACGAGAGTGAACCGGACAAGAACATTTGAGACATATTTGTTCGAGACCAAATTCCAGCAAAACAAGGATTGAAACGAATAAGACACCCAGTAAGGGTAAACGAGTTAAAAAAGTTCGAGATCAAATTCCAGCAAAACAAGGATTGAAACTTGATTTTCATAGTATTGGAGCGTGAAACCCACTCAGTTCGAGATCAAATTCCAGCAAAACAAGGATTGAAACGTTGTTCATTCGATTAACTTTGCGTAGGGTTTCGAGTTCGAGATCAAATTCCAGCAAAACAAGGATTGAAACTGTCGGCTTCGATAAAACGAAGTTTGGATATAAATTGTTCGAGATCAAATTCCAGCAAAACAAGGATTGAAACAAATATTCTAATGGCTTATTCCAAAGCCACCTATTTAGTTCGAGATCAAATTCCAGCAAAACAAGGATTGAAACATATCCATCCTTTGAGATAGATAAACGTTGCTTAAAAGTTCGAGATCAAATTCCAGCAAAACAAGGATTGAAACAAGGCGTTAGCGTGTCGCTTACCTCCCACCCACACTTGTTCGAGATCAAATTCCAGCAAAACAAGGATTGAAACGGTATTTCTTTAAAATCATCAAACCATTCTATCTGAGTTCGAGATCAAATTCCAGCAAAACAAGGATTGAAACCTGTTAATCAGCTGTACGTTTATATCCGCAATAATAGTTCGAGATCAAATTCCAGCAAAACAAGGATTGAAACTACTCCGAACATTAACATATTTTTGTGTGCAAATCTGTTCGAGATCAAATTCCAGCAAAACAAGGATTGAAACTTACGTTGACCTTGAAGCTCAGTATAACGCTACTGTGTTCGAGATCAAATTCCAGCAAAACAAGGATTGAAACATTATTTTTTGAAGGTTTATATGATTCTCCCGTCACAGTTCGAGATCAAATTCCAGCAAAACAAGGATTGAAACATGATGAGGGTGATAAGGATAAACTAATAGGCGTTCTAGTTCGAGATCAAATTCCAGCAAAACAAGGATTGAAACACAATTGCGTTTCAAAACTTCTTAAAACCTTGTATAGTTCGAGATCAAATTCCAGCAAAACAAGGATTGAAACATGCACTCACCACGATTTCATCCTGATTATATTCAGTTCGAGATCAAATTCCAGCAAAACAAGGATTGAAACAAAATTTTCGTTCCCCAAATATTAATACTCAATTGGTATTTAGATTTTAAAGGTTTATAAAAAAGCATTTTTATCGATTTTATAGCAAATCCAAATTAAATTACCCCTTATTTTATGCAAAATTTTAATTCTTCTTTAATTACAATTATTGTAGCATTTGCAATTAGTGCAACTTACTCTTTGGGAAATAACCGCTTTGTGGAACCTGACATTCCTTTTGATGCCCCGGCCTTTGATGAAATTAATGATGAAGCTATCAAGAAGGGGGTAATTCAAGCAGATAACCTTGCTTTCGATATCCCTAAAATGAATTCTCATCCAGCGGTAATTGAATTTGATACAGATGTCAATGATATTAAAAGAGTTACTTCTCACTATTATGTTTCACTGTGTTACTGGGGATTGAAGCGTCTTGGTTTTGCCGGATCTGAGTCTACATATGAAGATGAATCAATTGCAGAAGAGCTGGCAGAGGTTGGAGAGTCCTTTGCTTTTGAACCTCCGAAGGCAGGGGGGCCAATCTTTAACCTGGTATACCAAATACCCGGCTATTTAGATCCGCAAGAACCGTATGAAATGTACAGGATCTTTGAGGCAGTGAAACAAATGGTGGAGTCTGGAACAATCCGGCAGTTAAAAAGTGAGTTTCCCGATAGGACAGCAGAGTGGGAAAAGTGGTATATAGAGTCCGGTATTGAGGCATTTCTCGAGCCTTTGCAAAAAGATAAAGACAAGGTATTCTGGTTGATCGATCGTTTTGCCGGCTATCTTGAACAGCTCTGGTCCCAGTATGAAGCTGAGTATTCCGACTGGTACGAAGAATTTGATTTTGATCGTTGGAATTCGAAGTTGCCGGTTGAAAAAGTTATAAATGCATGGGAGCAGGAGATGAATATTTCCTATCCTTACGAAGAGTTCAGCCTGGTGGTTTGTCCTGAATCACCAACAAGGGCGAGTAGTCTTGGGCCTGAAAAAGTAGTTTTTGGAGCACGTCATGGTTTAAAGCAGACAAAAAAGAGTTTGGTACACGAGGTGGGAGTCAGGATGGTATGTTTTTACAGACTGGCAGAACATCCTAAAACTGCCCGGATCGTGGCTGACGATCATTTAGGAATTACAAAGTTGCTCGAGGCAGAAGCCTGTTATCGTAAACCGCAGGTTTTTGATGAATTGGGAATGGAGTATCAGGCTGACGAGGATGGTTTCATTGCTTCAATGGGACTTGAAAAGTTAATACGGATGAGGTCAGGGATTTGCGATGAGGATTCGATCTTCGAAATCTTCGCCAAATGGTATGACAGAGCTAAGCAGGAGGGGTTGATATAAGAGAATAAATTACTTCTCAACCTCGTGGTTTTGGCAGAATCTAAGAAAATAACCGTCATGACTAGCCATGCAGGTTTTGCCATACCCAAGGGGTTGACTTGCAGATTGTTGTTAATCAATTTAATAATTTTAAAACAAGCAGATGGATGAAAAAAAAATCTTGATTTTAGTATTGTTGGGTACTTTATTTTCAGTTAAGGCCGAACGTGATATTGACTCAGTCCGGGTAAATGATTTCATGGAAGGTTTAATTGCTTCCAAGCTGATGGATAACAACATTGCAGGTGCAACTGCATGCATTGTGAAAGAAGGTGAAGTGCTGCTTTTAAGGGGGTATGGATACAGCGATTTGGAAGAACAACTACCTGTTAATCCAAATGAGACATTATTTCGTATTGGTTCTATATCTAAGATGTTTACATGGATAGCTGCTTTAGTATTATTGAGTTTTTACATATTTCTAACTATTGTTATTGGAGACGCCGAAAGCGCAGTTTTCTCAGCACCACCTGCTTCAGGCATGGTACCTGTCCTATTACTGCCGTTTTTATTGATCATATTAACCCTTATAATGATTTACAACTTTTATCAATTAACAACAAAGTTAAAAGCAGTCAAAGCTCGCAGCAAAATATTCTATTTATTACTTATTGTCATTAGTGTCCGATAAATATTAAATTACGTTCTTTGAAATCCTTGCTATATCTGACTTGTAGAGCTTTTTAGTTGCGTGTCGATTTGAATTGAAATATTGGTTTTTAGCTTTGCACAAAGCTAAAAATCATGAATCAAGGCAAATTTGTTTTCTCTCAACTTACCGATTTTCTCCCCAAACGAATTTTTGACGGCTTGGTCACCAAATACAATGCAAATAAGTATGTTAGGCATTTTTCATGCTGGAATCAGTTGCTCTGCATGGTATTTGGACAACTTACCGGAAGAGATAGCTTACGAGATCTTTTGATTAGTATCGAGCCACACAAACCAAAGTTCTATCATCTTGGTTTTGGAAAAGGAACCTCAAGATCGAACTTTGCCAATTCCAATGAAAAAAGAGATTGTCGGGTGTTTGAAGATTTTGCATACTATCTCATTGATCTGGCAAAACAATCTTCAATAGTAGATCCGGATTTTCAGCTTAATATTGATGGAAATGTTTATGCTTTCGATTCGACTACTATTGATCTATGTTTGAGTGTATTCTGGTGGGCTGAATTTCGTAAAACAAAAGGAGGAGTCAAAATGCATACCTTGTATGATATCAAAACGTCGATCCCCTCATTTATCCATATATCTTCAGCAAAAGTGCATGATGTTAATGTAATGGATCTTTTACATTACGAACCAGGCGGATATTATATCTTTGACCGTGCATATATTGATTATAGCAGGTTGTTCAACTTACATAAGAGCTTAGCCTTTTTTGTTGCCCGAGCAAAAGATAATATCCAATTTCGCAGAATGTACTCAAACAAAGTCTGTAAGGATAACGGTGTTTTATTAGATCAGATCGGGAAATTGAAAGGATTTTATGTTTCTAAAAAATATCCTGCAAAACTCCGATACATAAAATATTTCGACGATGAAACAGATAATGAACTTGAGTTTTTGTCTAACAATTTTGAACTGACAGCAGAAGACATTGCTCAGCTTTACAAATATAGATGGAAGGTGGAGTTATTTTTTAAATGGATTAAACAGCACCTTAAGATCAAA
>PUKM01000284.1 GCA_003552325.1 Natrialbaceae archaeon
AGCGGGGCAGTTACCTCGGTGAGCGTCTCGTCTGACTGGTCGGCTCGAACGAAGCGTGGTGGATGTCCTCGCATCGACGGGAACGAACGTTCCGGCGAGAGAGTCTTGAGTGAGGTGGCGAGAAACGGGATCGCCTCGAGGAGTGAGTAGGGATCGTCCTCGACGGGGATTTCCCCGGCCGGATGATCGTGGAAGGAGCGGATGCCCAGCGTGATTTCGGTTTCGGCCCCGAAATCGATAATGGTCTGTTGGTCAGAAACACCGACGTGGAAGCCGCTTTCGACCTGGAAGTACGTTTTGACCGGTCCGGTTAGATCGAAGAGATAGCGGTTCGGGGGTAAAAAGAGCGGGTCCCCGTTGGTCGACTCCGCGACGAAATCGCCATCGGCCGACCAGACGTGGACGTCGTGCCGCCCGACACACTCGAGGCGGCTGGTTTCGAATCGAACCGCCGTTTCGACCGGGAAGTGGAAATCGTCGGTGCTGGCGGGTTCGAGTGCGACGGGACGGGGAAGAGAGAACCCCATCGTGGATCGTTCGATCGGATCCCACACCTCGAGTTGGGACGCAGCGCTACGGATTTCGGGTTGTTTGAACGTTGGTGGTGAAGTTGAAGTCATACTGGGGAAGGTCTCAGAGGGTATGCCACGTGGTAGCGACGTCGTCGCCGAAATGCCATCGGCTCTCAGCGGGACGTCCGTCCGGGTTCCTGAGTTCGATGTGCACGTCGAAGTGGTCGGCGTGCCGGTCGACGAGGTCGGCGTCGTACGCGACCGGCAGATGATAGTGAGCCATGCCAGAGACGCCGTCGATGTGACCTGTGACGGCCCGAAGGAAGCGGTCGGCGCGGTCGTAACAGACGCTCTCGATGATGGGACGGAGCGTCAGCATCGAGAGACGAAGTTGACCTGGTTCGATCCCATCGTCGGCCGCATTCGCTTCGTCGATCGCTGTACAGAGGCTCTGCTGGAAGGTCGTGAGCCAATCGGTCGGGTCGGGGAGAGAGGCATGAGATTGCATGCCTTCGACGCTTGCGAGGCTTCGTTCCAGCACGGGTGCAGAAAGACGTCTCGGTGACGATTTGTAGCCGGTCCAGAGGTAATGGTTGCCAGGCGGGTGGAGATCAGTACATGCAAGCAGACGGTGGCGGGAGACAGGGTAGTCGCTCCCGAGTAAGTTGCGTGTGGCGTGAAAGGTGACCGCAGGAGGCACCGAGCCAGCAACGAGGATGTTACACCCAGACTGTTTCAACGAGTCGAGTCGGTGGGCGACCTCTTCGTTCCATGACTCTTTCGCCGACCGCTGACTTCGTTCATCACTCGGGACACCCATTGGATAGGTAACCAACAGTCTGTAATCTAATAAATCCTCGCAAGTCGATAATTCTCGGGTCGGTATTTATACGAGTGGCAGGCAGTGACGCCATCGACACGCTCTTTTGACTCCTCTCAAGAGGTCACGTATGACATACGAGATTGCCGTCATTCCAGGCGACGGAATCGGACAGGAGGTGACACCGGCCGCGCTCGAGGTACTCGAGGCTGTTGGACTCGACGCTGAATTCACTGCTGCAGACGCTGGTGACCAGATTTATGAGGCAACCGGAGAGGCGTTGCCACCGGAAACGTACGAGTTGGCCGCCACCGCCGACGCCACCCTCTTCGGCGCGGCTGGTGAAACCGCAGCCGACGTGATCTTACCGCTGCGAGAGGCCGTCGAGTCGTTCGTCAACGTCCGGCCGGCGACGGCCTATCCGGGTGTGGATGCCCTTCGACCGGAGACAGACCTCGTGTTTCTTCGAGAGAACACCGAAGGCGTCTACGCGGGGCACGAGAGTCGGCTGAGCGACGACCTGTCGACGCTAACCCGCGTGGTCACCGAGTCGGCTTCTCGAGAACTCGCGGCGTTCGCCTGCCAGTACGTGAGCGACCGTGATCTGGATGGCTTCACGGTCGCACACAAGGCGAACGTGATGCGTGAGACCGACGGACGATTCCGCGATGCTGTCCTCGAGGTTGCAGACGACCACGGTGTCGACACCGACGAGGTGTTGATGGACGCCTTCGCAACCCACGTCTGTCTCGATCCAACCCAATTCGACGTTATCGTCTGTCCGAACCTCGCAGGAGACGTCCTCTCCGATCTGGCTGCCGGACTCGTCGGTGGGCTCGGGCTCTTGCCCAGCGCCAATATCGGCTCCGATCGGGGCCTCTTCGAACCAGTCCACGGAACCGCCCCAGACATCGCCGGAAAAGGTATCGCCAATCCCTCAGCAGCGATCCTCTCAGCCGCAATGTTACTCGAGTTCCTGGGCCACGATGAGGAAGCGACCGCGGTGAAGACGGCCGTCGAAACTGTTCTCGAAGACGGACCGCGCACGGCTGACCTTGGCGGGGCGGCGTCGACGGACGAGGTGACCGCAGCGATAATCGCCCACCTGTAGCGCACCCGGCTTTCACGTTGTGACTGGGGTGAGAGCTTGACAAGGAAGTTAAGCCCGCAGCCCCCGTATGCGTGATAATGACTCTCGAAAATGTGGGTGGCCAGGATGACACGGCAGAACTCCAGTATCAACTGAGAGACGGAGACAGGAAGACGGTGATACGCTGATGGAACGAACGGTCACGGTGGTTCCTGAGGCGGGACTCCACGCTCGACCAGCCGCAACCGTCGTCCAGACGGTCAACCAGCACGAGGCGTCGGTTCAGCTTGCCACAGACGGGAGCGAGCCCGTTCCGGCAAACAGCATGCTCGCTGTCTCAGGCCTTGGTGTCGCCACCGGCGAACAGGTCCGGGTTATCGCGGATGGCCCGGATGCCGAGTCAGTGCTCGATGCGATCGAGGCGATTCTGTCTAGCCCTCTCGAGGAGGAGTAGCGGGATGACAGACGAACGACGGCTCCTCGAGGGGATCGGGGTCTCACCACGCGTTGGGTTTGGAACCGGCCGATGGATTGGTGAGTCCAGGGCTGAAACAGAGAACCCAACAACCGACGAGGTCGACCCGGCCGTCGAGCAATCCAGATACGAAAGTGCACGCGAGGTCGCCCACGACAGTATCGATCGGGATCGAAAACGGGCACTCGAGCGAATCGGTGAGAACGAAGCCAGTGTCTTCGAGGCACACCGGGAGTTCCTGACCGATCCACAGCTCACGGATGCGATAGAAACCGCCATTGACGACGGAGAGCCGGCCCCGCGGGCGGTCAAGAGCGCCTTTGCGGACCCGATCGAGCAGTTTGAGACGATGGACGGACCGATGGCCGAGCGTGCAGACGATCTCCGAGACGTCAGAGACCGACTCGTTCGGACGCTCGAGGGCACCGACAATGTGGCCCTCGAGTCACTGCCGTCGGGAACGGTCGTCCTGGCTGAGCGACTTACCCCGAGTGAAACCGCTCGTCTCGATCCGGAACGAGTCGCTGGCTTCATCACCCAGACTGGTGGACGAACGGCCCATACGGCGATTTTCGCCCGCTCGCTTGGGATCCCAGCCGTTGTCGGTATCGAAGCGGAACTTGCTGCACTCGATGGGGAACCCCTCCTCGTCGACGGCGAGGCTGGAACGGTTATCGTGAACCCTACGAGGCAAGAGCAGAGGATGGCGACAGCAGGAGTGGCCCAGACGGTACGAAGTGAGCCGGCCGAGACACGAGACGGGCAAGAGATCGAGGTTGCGGCCAACGTCGGGACACTCGCTGATCTCGAACCCGCACGCGAACACGGGGCCGACGGCATCGGCCTCTTTCGGTCGGAGTTTCTGTTCCTCGAGCGAACCGATCCACCTGACGAGGCGAGCCAACGCACAGCCTATCGACAGGCGCTCGAGGCATTTCCGAACGGGCGCGTCATCTTCCGGACGCTCGACGTGGGAGGAGACAAACCGATCTCGTATCTCGATATGCCCGCCGAAGGGAACCCGTTTTTGGGCGAACGAGGTATTCGTCGGTCGCTCGAACAGGATCGGGACCTGTTCGAACAGCAGTTACGAGCGCTCTGTCAGGCTGGTGGCGCGGTCGGTGACGATGGGGGGACGCTGTCGATTATGTTTCCCATGATCACGACTGTCGAGGAATGTGAGGCTGCCCTGTCCGTGCTGGCGGACGTCCTCGAGGGTCTCTCAGAAACAGGAACCCCGGCGGCCCGACCGGACGTTGGTGTAATGATCGAGACACCGAGTGCAGCACTGCTCGCCGCCGAACTTGCCGATCGAGTGGATTTCCTTAGCATCGGAACGAACGATTTGACACAGTACGTCATGGCTGCAGCCAGAGAGAACGAACGCGTCGCCGGCCTGCACGACCCACTCCACCCACCCGTCCTTCGACTGCTCGAAGGCGTTGTCGCGGACGCTCACGAACAGAACGCCTGGGTCGGCATGTGTGGGGAAATGGCCGGTGAGCCACGGTATACACCCCTACTCGTCGGACTGGGGTTCGATGAACTCAGCATGAGTGCGGTGTCGATTCCGGAAGTAAAAGACCGGGTATCGGGGATCGATACGGCCGAGGCCGAGGAACTGGCCGAGCATCTCCTTGAGTGTCACACTCGAGGGGAAGTTACTGCCGCACTCGAAAGGTGGTCTGCTGGAGTCCAAGAGGGGACGTGACTCCGCAGGATACGTAAAGCGAGTGGGGCATAGCCGAGTTCAGACGACCTCGAGGTCCTCCCGGTTTGCTCCAGCTAATGCACAGAGCGCGTCTGCCTCGAGCAGGTGGAGCGTGCCGGGAATCACGAGGATGTGGAGTGGATCGCCGAAATCGCCCTCGGCGAGGGTGGCGAGCGGGGCAGCCTCCACGAGGGGGTCTGGGCTGCCGGCACGGGCGATAACGACACCCAGCAGTTCCGGATAGCGTTCAGCCAGAAGCGAGGCTCCGACGTCGCCGGTCATATACGGGCTGTCGTACTGCTGTTCATCGTTTTGACCAGGCCTCGTCGCTCGATCGACCTTGATATCGAGATAGACGACGGTGTGGAGGTTCGCCGCGCGATTGGCATCGATCGTCTCGGTGACGCTCGAGGGGAGGCCGTCGGCACCGTGGGCGTACGGGAAGGGGAGTGTCGTTGCCTTTCCGAACCGGTAGTTCTGCAAGCCCGTGAGCGAACTCGTCGCCGTCTGGGCGGTGACGCCGTGGATCACCCGCGTTTCGATCCCGCGGTCGTGTGCTCGCAGGCGGAGATCGACGTGCGTGGTCGAGATCATCGTATCGCCGGCGGTGAGAAAGGCTACGTCCCCAGTTTCGGCAGCGGCCAGGATGTCCTCGGGATCCTGTTCGACACCGGGTCGGTCTCTCACTTCGATTTCGATCCCGTGGTATGCCTCGAGGTCGTCGACGGTCGTGCCGATGAGTTCGCTGGTGTACCACTCGGCGAAGGCGTGGTCAGCCTCGCGGAGGGCGTCCTGGCCTTCGACGGTGATCGATCGTTCGTCGTAGAGGCCGAGGCCGATGAAGGTGAGCATGGGGGTGCTTGTGTGGGTGGGTGGAATACGCTTTCGAGACGGAATCGTTCACTCGAGTGGAGCAGTGTCGTGGTTGCGGTCCTCGGCCCG
>PUKM01000174.1 GCA_003552325.1 Natrialbaceae archaeon
AGTTGTACCTATACGTGTTTCCATACCCTCTAACTGGTCAAAAGGAAACACCACAGGAAGAAATTGAAAGCTGTCGATTGCTAACCGACGTTCATCGTATTGAGAGTCTCTGTAAGAGGTAACATGGATGGCATCAACATACATACCAGAGCGGGTTATGTCGTTGCGCACCAAGCGTGCATTGCGTTTATCTTGATAGTGTGCTAAGCGGTTTTGGAATGACATGATAATTAGTCTAAGATGACTTGGTCCATTTCCTGATACTCGTAATCACGGGCAATAGTTGAGAACGTTTTCCCATTGCGCTTGACTGTTATGTATTGGTCCGCAAAGACTGTGTAGGTCTTACCTTTGCTATCCTCAAACTCAATCTCTTCTATCTCAAAAAGCCGTTCCCCAAAAATCTTGTGAGCAGTAAGACTGTGGATGTCTGAGTGTCCTTTAGGATTAGAATACTCAGCATATAAGGTTGGGTCTTTAGAATGGACAGCGGCGATCTTTAGCTGGAAAGAATCAAAGTCTACTGCTCCTATGTAGAAGTCTTTATCAGGAGGTGCGAGCGGGCTCTTGACTACTTTGGCTAATTCACCATGCGCTGGGATGTTTTGTAGATTAGGGCTGCGACATGTATTTCTACCTGACTCCGCTCGCATAGGTGCAAAGTTAGGATGCATCCGATGTGAATTGTCTTCTGGGTGTTTGCGTATGTTAGCCCACCATCCTGTATGCTCTTTCGCATCTCCTACGAAAGTCTTCAAACCAACACTCCAAGACCTATAGTCTTGAATCTTTTTAGCTACCTTATACCCCATGTGCTCCCATTTCTGAAGAGCATCATCGTTAGTGGCATACACTCCTGACTTACTACGATGGATACAAGGCCACCCAATCTCCTGTAGAATCTTACCTAACTGCGTGGGGCTAGTAAGGTCGAACCGAGGTAAGGGTCCTCCATACTCTTCTTCCAGGTCAGCTCTTATTTCTTTTTCAAGCCCCTTGAGCTTCTCTTTTATGAAGTCCCCTTTGGCGTTCAGCACATCAGTGTTCACGTAGATACCGTTATACTCAACATCAGCAAACATGTTTGTAACAGGCATCATAATCTCTTTATAATACTTATACATGCTCATGTCAGCGAGCATTTTGTTCTGTTTCTTATCCTCTTCATCCACAGCAGCCACCACTGAGTTATACTGCTTTTCATGCTCTTTCATTACATTGAAGGTTACTGAAGCATCGTCTGCTGCGTACTTATAGAGGATTTCATCTGGAATGTCCAGGTAATTCTTTACGCTAGGGTGCGTCCGTTTGTACTCTTCCAAAGGTCTATCATACCCGCCATAAGGAGTGTAAAGCCAAGATTGTGTCTTTAGAGAGTTGAGCCGAGCCTCATTCAATACGTGACCTGACTGAATAATGTCATCATGTACTCTGACTTTGCGCGGACCCCAATCTCTCTTATCATTACGTAGGTCTCTACGCAAGAACTTCAAGTCGAATTTCATGTTAGCACCAATCACGTTCTTGGTGGTGAAGTTATCATGTAGAGCTTGTAATGCTTTATCAGAACGCTTGATTGCCTCCCAAGGAATGTAGTATCCATTGATACCATCATAACTAGCGGTGAGACATCCTATCTCATCTCGCATCATATCAAACCCTGATGTTTCTAAGTCCAGCGCCACCCTTCGTTTTGAAGTAGACAACACATTAGCGGCTTCATCAGATGTCTTGACCCAATGCTGTTGAAGTTTAGGCATGCTTTTCATCTTCTCCAATTGTGATTGGAGATTAGACCAATTCTCGAACGCATACATCAATTGATGAAGAGCGAAGTTTGTTTGGTATACATCTGCCACCACTACTTTCGGGTCAGAGCCTATTACCGTCTTACTGATAATCTGTGCATCGAACTGACCCTTAGCATGTAGATTGGTAACTACCTTTCTCAGCAAGGATGAGAAGTGATCAATAGGGAATACAAACTTTTGCAGGTCGGGTGAATAGAAGTATGATAAATTGAATGTCGTGTCATAGAAGAAACGTGTTTGTAGGTCATCACTTCGAGTTACAGAATACAACCCTCTCCCTGTGGTAAACACGAAGGGGCATTCATCATACATGTGTTCCTTGAGCTTGCTGAAATCCCAAGAGTTGCGCCAGTATGTATTCACGATGTCTTTGTCAAGAGGTTTGTAGATGGTAGCGTGTTTGGTACGCAACCCTGATAAGAGTTTGAATCCAGCGGGGTATCCATCCATCGCTGGGTCTAAGTATGTTTCAAATACCTCGAGAATCCAATTCTCTATTTGTGGGAATAGTTTGTTGAAAGGGGCGGGGACAACTTCTCCTGTTATGAAAGGTACAATGCCCGAACCTTTGTTATACATAACAGGAGAAGACAGCGTCGGTACTTCTAAATCTTTCTTAGTCTGATCGGCTTTGATATTACCAAAAGAGAAACCACTCATGCTGAAATAATCAGCTGGCTATACTCTCTTTTAGTCGCCGCCGTGCATCTCCCAAGCCTTCTGCATTTCTTCTTTCGTTACAACGAACATCTTGCCGTTGATAGGAAGACGGATAGAAGACCCGTCTGGGAGGTCTTTGTTCTTTTCGACAATTGTCCAGATAGTTTCCGCCATTTCAGTATTGACTATGTGGGTTGTGTGGCCCAAACCGAAAGCAACAGTGTGGCGGGGCTTATCATTGACATCATCGTATTTTTGAGTTGAGAGGCGGCTCGTACCTGAGCTGGCATGTTTTCTTACGTATTCTGGCATAACGTTACTCCTTTATAATTAGTTACAAAGCATAAAAAAGCCCTCCGGTTTGGAGGGCCATGTATGTAAAAGAATAACGCGCGTTATTCCTCTTCGCCCTCTCCACCTTCTTCTTCACCGTTTTCTTCCTCACCACCATTCTCTTCACCGTTACCATTACCAACCATCGTCTCAAGTCTAGCCTTGAGTTTAGGTAGCTGGTCTTCAGTAATCACGTGTACGCGCCCTCTCACAGGGATAGAGAGAGTGGTGTTGGGGCTGAGCTCTACGTGCTTTACAACATTGTCATACAGGTAATCAATCGCATCTTGATTGACCCAAACAACATCATGACCCAGCTGAAGGGCTGTATAGTTTTGGGGGTCATTTATGTCGTTTCTATTTCCTTGCTCAAAGGGGTACTCATTGAATTGTTCGTGCATCTTCGCCATGTTTTTGCTCCTATTTCGGTCCTACCAATTAGTGGTAGAAGGCAGTTCATCCCCTTGTACGTATGGTGGAAGGATCCACGTAACATGTTCTTATGTATCATGTTTCCGTATCTCTTATCTCCTTTTCTCATGTTTTTCATCCGGTATAAGTATAATCACATAATAGGTACCCCACCCCGTACCCCCAATTTTCAGAATTTTTTTTGTATGCGGCAAATCTCTCTAATGGGATTACATCTCTCTACATGATACACGAATTATGAAAGAGGGTTGATTATAGATTATGTCTTTGATGCAAACGTTTGAGAGAGATCTCTCTGAAAGAGTGTTCAATGATACGACCATCGACCTGGAGTTGCACAAGCCAGGAAATGTAACATCTACTGGTAAAGTCTATCCGCCTCAGGTGAAAATTAAACTCAACAACTTCCATACATACCATATGCAATTGATGAAGAAGTATGGGGGTGTGAAGTTTGAGCCTCGCGAAAAAGCCTACGTAGGTAATCTATGGGTGGTGATGGACTTGTTGAAGCCCAAGTTGCAGGTGCCTTCGAAAAACATCTTCATTGATAAAAGAGCGAAAAAAGTACGCGAGGAATGGGAAGCCTTTATTGACAGGCGCCCTCCTAAGGAGGAAGATGTATGCTACGTCCCTCCTTTGAAGGGAATTCCCCCGCATGAGGATTTTCAAGTTACTACAATTCAGAACAGCTTGAAGAAAGGTAACTATGGCATCTTCTTGAAACAGGGTACGGGCAAGAGTTACATCATTGCGTCTGTGCTTAGGTACCTATTCAAGAAGAAAGAGATTGATAAGGTAATCATCTGCACGCCAGGTACCGGCTTACTTGACATCAAACGTAAATTGATTCAGTTTGCAGGAGATACATTCAACGAGAGAAACATCGCAATCATCAACAAGCATAACCGCGAATGCCTAGATGACCCGCGCCCTGTGTGGATTATGACATACAGCACTTTACGTTTGGTGCAGAAGCATTACAGTAAGGGGAACCAAACATTCACCAATGCGTTGCGCTCATCAATGCATGAAAGGTCGTTGGCCGTAGTGATGGATGAAGGGCATAACATTTCCAATCATACATCTCAACAAGGCAAGGCTGCGCAGACATTGGCGGAGGTGGCATCTTATCGATTTATCTCAACAGGCACTCCCGCTGACAAACCCAGTAAGTATTATGCTGTGTTGAAGTTCATTCATCCATACTTGGTGAGGTATCTCAGTTACAGTGACTGGATAAAGTGTGTAGCTAACTTGGGAACCAACTTCAGCCAGTTTGCAATCTCTGATTATAGACCGGAAGACTTGAGGTACTTCTTAGGAGATGGGGCGGCAGATTGGCTCACCAATCTGCAAGACACTGATTGCTTAGACTTACCACCTCATTATAAAAAGACGGTACCCATTGAATTGGAAGAGAAGCAACGTAAGCTTTACGACATGTTCATGAACCTACAATTGTCAATGCTCAAAGCAAATGCTGGCGCATTGATGCCTAGACAGGTGCTAAACAAGTTCCCCTACCTCTTGCTATCATTGGATAATCCTGAGATTTTGGCACAGCATGACACCACGTGGTACGTCAGCGAAGAGGGAGACCAAGACCAGCATAAGCTAAGTAAGAAGCTCCACAATCAATTGCAGAAGTTCAATTTTAGTAAAGACCACGAAAAGATACCTTACCTCAAAGAGCTGTTAGAGGAGCATGTAGAAGGTAGAGGAGAAAAAGCAGTAGTATGGACAGGACATCCTCTCACCGCAGATGCTTTAGCACCTCTCTTAGATAAATACAATCCACTGGTCATTCACGGACAGACGAAAGAGAAAGGCTTGACGGTAGACGAGGTCAAAGACAAGACCGTACAGACCTTCATGAATAGTGATGAGCATCAAGTCCTTATTGCATCCTATTTGGTATTGGACACAGCTTTGGACATTACAGAGGCCACTGTGCAGATTTACTTTGACATGCCTTACGCACTCACTAACTTTGACCAGTCATCCAAACGTTTACATAGAGCCGGACAAGAAAAACCTGTCACCTCTTACTATTTGCTATTCGCGAATACCATAGATGAAACCCGCTTCCAAATTGTATCTCAGAAAAAACAACTGGACTCTAAAGCGCTAGATGCTACACTTCCCATTGAGGAGTGGCGCAAGTTGTTTGAGGGTGTTGTACCTTCTTCATTAGAGAGCTCCCTCGAGGAAGCTCAGGACCTGTTTTAGAGCCGCCCACTAATTATTACAGAACCTAAAAAAGCACCTATTATATAATTGAAATGTATATTAGGGATAAGGAGATTAG
>PUKM01000091.1 GCA_003552325.1 Natrialbaceae archaeon
ATCCCCGACACCTACGTCCCGTTCCGCAACGCGAATCTGCTCTCGATGGCCGTCTCCTACGCCGAAGCCACCGGCTCGAGTGCCGTGTTCATCGGCGCTCACGCCGAGGACTTCGCGGGGTATCCGGACTGTCGACCCGAATTCTTCGAGGCGTTCGAACGCGTCGTCGACGTCGGTACCCGTCCGGAGACCGACATCAGCATCGAGGCTCCGTTCGTCGAGGCCTCGAAAACCGACATCGCCGACCGCGGCGTCGACCTCGGCGTACCCTTCGAGCACACCTGGTCGTGTTACCGCGACGACGAACCTGCCTGTGGCACCTGTGATTCCTGTGCTCGACGCCTCGAGGCGTTCCAGAATATCGGTGTTCGTGACCCGATTTCGTACGCGGAGCGTCCGCGATACGTCGGCTAGCCCCCGCAGGGACCCAGCAATTCTCGGTGCCATCTGTACGGTATTTACGTTCGTGCCACCACAGGCCGAGCATGTACGTCACGATCACACCCTCGAGCGTCACCGGGGTCGCTCGAGCGCCACCCTCGAAGAGTTACACCCACCGCGCCATCCTCGCTGCCGGATACGCGGACGGCGCGAGCGTTTCAGACGCCCTCTGGTCGGCCGACACCAGAGCCACGGCCCGAGCCGTCGAGGCGTTCGGTGGAACCGTCGACCGCACCGACGACGGACGCCTCGAGATCGACGGCTTCGCCGGCCAGCCAGCCGTGCCAGCGGACGTCATCGATTGCGATAACTCCGGGACGACGATGCGACTGGTGACAGCAACCGCGGGCCTCGTCGATGGGACGACGGTGCTCACCGGCGACGAATCCTTGCGATCACGACCGCAAGGGCCACTGCTCGAGGCCCTCACAACCCTCGGGGCTACTGCCACCAGCACCCGCGAAAACGGACAGGCTCCACTGGTCGTGACGGGACCAGTTCGTGGGACCGAGGTTTCGATTCCCGGCGACGTCTCCTCACAGTACATTTCGGCCTTGCTCATGGCCGGGGCGGTGACCGAGGACGGACTGGCACTCACGCTCGAGACCGAGCTGAAATCAGCACCCTACGTTGACGTGACGATCGAGGTGCTCGAGGACTACGGCGTCACGGCCGAGAAAACCGACGACGGATTCACCGTCGACGGCGGCCAATCCTACGAGCCGGCAGGCGGCGAGTACCACGTCCCCGGCGACTTTTCGTCGATTTCGTATCTCGTCGCAGCCGGGGCCGTCGCCGCTGCGGAGGGTGAAACCGTGCAGGTGCACGGAGCCCACCCGAGCGCACAGGGTGACACCGCGATCCTCGGGATTCTCGAGCGGATGGGCGCTGACGTGGCCTGGGACCGTGACGCTGGGGAGATCGAACTCGGGAACAGTGCGTTAGAGGGAATCGAGGTCTCGGTCGAAGACACCCCAGACCTGCTGCCGACCATCGCCACCCTCGGTGCCATCGCCGACGGCGAGACGCACATCACGAACGCCGAACACGTCCGGTTCAAAGAGACCGACCGCGTGAGCGCGATGGCCGAGGAGTTGGGGAAGATGGGCGTCGAAACCACCGAAACACGGGAGTCGTTGACGATCCATGGCGACGAGTCGACCCTCGAGGGAGCTACCGTCGACGGTCGCGGCGATCACCGGATCGTGATGTCCCTGGCCATCGCGGGACTGGTGGCCGACGGCGAGACGACGATTCGAGGAGCCGAACACGTCGACGTCTCGTTCCCGGACTTTTTCGACACGCTCGAGGGCCTTGGCGTTGCGCTCGAGCGGGAGGCGGCCGACGGCTGATCTGACGGAGGCGGTTCTCAGTTCCCCTGCCCGAGGGAACTGACGGGTGACCCCACGCCATTGGTTCGCTACTCGAGAGACGAGACTGATTGACTGACTGACAGATAAAACGCGGAGCGGTGCCTCGAACGTGCGGGAGTCGCTCGAGTGAAGGCGTCAGTGAGAGAGGGACGAACGGGCTGGGTCAGCGGGGACCAGGCCGCAGGTGCAGGGTGTTGGTTGACGGGAGCCAACCCGTGGTGGAGGATGCGTCAGCGGGGACCGAATCGGAACTTACGTCGGGATTGATCGCTCGTGGCCACCGGTGAGCGGTCGCTGAAGGGGACAACGGCTGGCGGTGGTCGATCCCGGACAGCGTGGATTGCGTGCTCGCCTCCCCTCGAGCATCGCTCCTGGTGGATGTGGATAGCAGGCTCCATCTCAGGCCCCGTGCACCATTGCGTAGAGGTCGACGCCCAATCTCGCCATCTCGAGGTCGGCTTCGAGCCGTTCGAGGTGGCGTGCAAGCGCGTCCCCATCGAGTGTGGAGACGGGGCGTTCGAGCAGGCCAGCGAGCGCCGGGTCGACGCCTGCGAGGGATGACCCCGGCCGATAGGGGGCGTTCTCGCGACCGCGTTCATGAGCAGCGACGAGTTCTCTGAGGGTGATCACCGCCCGGCGAAGTCGGCGGATTTCGTCCGGCGACGCCGGTGGCTGGAGCGTCGACTCGAGGCGCGCCTGCGTGGCGGCGACCGCGTCGGGATCGGCGTCCCCATCCACGGCCGCACAGGCAGCCTCGAGATCGAACGAAACGGTCCCACCGCGGGCTGCAGCCAACCGGAGTGCAGCGAGCGTCCGCGTCGTCCGGTCCGTCTCATCCTCGAGTGCCGAGTCAGCGTGTCGGTCGACCGCTCGGGCGATGTCGACGATCTCGAAACAGCCGAGTTCGCGGGCTGTCCGGTCGATACGTGACTGGGTCGCCGGTCGTGAGTGTGCCATACATACCGCTTTTCGGGGCACTATATTAGGCACATTTGAGATAGTATTAGTACAATCATTACTAACGATATTATCGTTACAAACTGTTCCTGGTGTCCGTACCCTGGCACAGACCCCGCCGCGCAACGGCGAACCCTGTCGAATCCGCCACGTTCAAGCCACTCCCCTTCGAGGCTCGAGCTATGACACGATCCGTCTGGGTCAAAGCCGACGACACCGTTGGCGACTGGGACACCCGCCGCGAACGCATCACGAACGCGCTCGAGGCGGACGCCGACTGGGTACTGGTCGACGAAGAGGACGTCGCTCGCGTTCGCGAGCTGGGCGATATCTCCGTCGCCGCCTTCCGCACCGATGGTGACGTCAGCCTGATCGACGACGCCGAACCCGAAGAACAGGAGGCACAGGCAGACGCCTACATCATCGGCAAAGACGGCGAGGGGGATGGCACGATCGACCTCCCGAACGACTTTTCGGGCTCTGCGGACCTCTCGACGCTTCGTCGAAACAGCGAGGTCGACCACGGGGCGTACGTTCGGATCCTCGGCAAAGGCTACGAGGAGTTCGCCGAAACCGCCGCCGGTGAGGCCGAATACACCATCATCATCGGCGACGACTGGACGATCATCCCCCTCGAGAATCTGATCGCTCGCATCGGCGAGGAAACCACCCTCCTCGCTGGCGTCACCACCGCCGAGGAGGCCAGGACGGCGTTCGAAACCCTCGAGATTGGGACCGACGGCGTGTTACTCGACTCGAGCGATCCCGACGAAATCCGGCGGACGGTCGACGTTCGCGACGATGCCGAACGGGAGTCCCTGGACCTCGAGTGGGGAACCGTCGTCGAAATCGAGCCCGTCGGCTCGGCCGACCGCGTGTGTGTCGACACTGGGAACCTGTTCGAACACGACGAGGGGATGCTGATCGGGTCGATGTCCCGCGGCCTCGTGTTCGTCCACGCCGAAACGGCGGACTCCCCGTACGTCGCCTCCCGTCCCTTCCGGGTCAACGCCGGCGCGGTCCACGCCTACGCCCGGACCCCCGACGGCGGCACGAAGTACCTCTCGGAACTCAAAAGTGGCGACGAGGTCCAGGTCGTCGATACCGATGGACACACCCGCGAAGCCATCGTCGGCCGGGTCAAAATCGAGAAACGCCCCATGTTCCGGGTCGCCCTCGAGACCGACGACGGGGACCGCATCGAAACCCTGCTCCAGAACGCCGAGACGATCAAGGTTGCCACGAAAGATGGCCGCCGTGCCGTCACCGATCTCTCGCCCGGCGATCAGGTGAAGCTGTACTACGAGGACACGGCCCGGCACTTCGGCGAACCCGTCGAGGAAAGTATCATCGAGAAATAAGCGAAGGCATACCCGTTTGGCGGCCAAACGGCTGGCCATGACCGACGCCGACGCTGACGGGGAGCCCGAGGGTGAGACGTACCGATCGCGTCTCGAGGCCAAACGCCACGAGAAAGACGTCTTCTTTACAGAACATCCACAGTCACCAATTCCGCCGGACGAGCGCGACGACTTCGGGGGGCTCACGTACTTCCCGCCGGATCCAGCCTACCGAGTGACGGCGACGGTCGACCTGGCAGCCGATCCCGAGGCCGAGCCAGTGCTCATGGAGACGACTGCTGGCCGGGAAATGCGCTATTTGCGCGTGGCAACGCTCTCATTTGCCCTCGAGCGGGCGGACCCCGACCTCGCCGACGGAACGTACGAACTCGCTGCCTACAGCCAAACGCCGGAAACGACGACCCTGTTCGTCCCGTTTCGCGATAAGACGACCGGCCAACAAACCTACCGCGGGGGCCGGTACATGGAACTCGAGGTTCCCCACGAACTCGCGACTGGTGACGAGTTGACCCTGGATTTCAACCTCGCGTACTCGCCGTTCTGTGCCTACAGCGAGACGTTCGATTGCCCACTCCCACCCGAGGAAAACTGGCTCGAGGTGGCGATTGCGGCGGGTGAAAAAGCGCCATAGCGGATTGGGTGATTCCGCTCACTACGGGGCGACGCCGACCGTCAGCAACGTCCCATACTCGCGGTAGCGTTCGACCATTGCCTCCCTGGTCTCCCACCCCTCCGTCGGGAACGCCGACTCGTCAGGGATCTCCGTCTCGAGGTCCGGAATCGTGTCCTGTTCGGCGACGTACAAGCCGGCGTCGCGGAACGCGTTGCGATACTGCTCGTGGGTCCACCGCGTCATGTCCACGCTAATGTTGTCCTGCCAGCCGTGTGAGTGGACGTTCTCCTCGTAGTAGTTGACTGCACAGGAGAACGTCCCACCCGGCCGAAGCACGCGAGCGACTTCCTCGAGGGTCCGGTGTGGGTCCGCCGAGTAGTAGAACGCCTCCATAGTGAAGGCGTGGTCGATACTGTCGGTCTCGAACGGGAGATACCCGAAGTCACCGACGAGATACCCGACCTGGGGGTCCTCGGTGTACCCGGCGGCATTACGTGCCATCTCCGGGGCGCCGTCGAGGCCGTAGACCCGGCCAGCACCCTTCGTATCGCGCAGTGCTCGTCCGGCGTAGCCGCTTCCACAGCCGAGATCTAAAACGGTGTCTCCAGCCTCCACGGGCATGCGTGCCAGGGCGTGTTTGGCCGTATGCCAGTGACGGTCTTCCATCCCTTTGTCGCGGCCATCGGCCGCCCACTCGTCGAACTCCTCACGAACGCTCATGCGTGACTCGAGGGCCGGCCATTACAAAATCAGTTCGTTCG
>PUKM01000230.1 GCA_003552325.1 Natrialbaceae archaeon
CCGATGAGCGAATCATCGTCAGGTCGATCATCCCTGAACCGCCCGGCGTCTCCACCAGGACTCTCTCGAGTGGTGTCACCTGTGGCCCCCTCGTGGGTGTCTCCGCCGCTCTCCGCGCCAGTATCGCGCAGTTGGTCCGCTCGCTGGAGACGGATCTCCTCACCCGTTTTCTCCGCGATATCCGTCTCTCGAAGCGTCATCGCTTCGTCGCTTGGGCTCGCCCAGCCCAGAGCAGCCTTGATGCTGTCGGTGAGTCCTGGATCGGGTTCGACGTGGGCAACGCCCTCATCGACGTCGGCGATCATGCCGATTTCTTCACCGTTCGCGTTGACGACACGTTTCCCGACATCTTCCGGTGTGAATCTGGCACACATAACACCAGAACTAACGTTCCGACGAAGGAAGCATATGGGCCCTGCACACGCGGGGCCCCATTAACTTCGAGCGGGTCAAAAATCACTTGCTGGCCGATCAGGGACGGCTCCGCCCATTGACATGGAGCCAGAGCACCAGTGACGCTCCAGGAACGCTTCCAGGTCTGTAATGTATTCGAAGAGAGTCTCGAGGCGGTCTCGTTTCCGGCGTGGAGTCGTGTGGTGACGGTAGGGGGTGTCGTGGTCGACGTGGACGGCAATCTGGCGGGAGAACGTGGAGCCGGCGAGATGGGCGATTGTCGGCGGGTCGAGGTCGAGTTGACGGCCCCAGGTTTCGAGGTGAGAACCGAAGACGGTACCGTGAGTCCCCCCTTTGAGGAGCCCCGCTATGCCAGCCTCAAAGCTTCCAAAAGTCCGTTCAGCTACCTTCAGCGTGAAAAAGAGCGGGTCGGCGACAGGATTCCCCTCGAGTGTGGCGTACTCCCAGTCGATCACTGTCTCGACGGTTCCCTGGTCGTCGACGACAACGTTCCCGGGGTGATAATCACCGTGGCATGGCACCGTTGGATAGCTGAGTGGGTGCGGGGGTTGCGGTGGTTCGAGGTCGAGTTCAGGAACGGTCCACGTGGCCACGATTTCTTCGGGAGACCGTGTGATCGTCGCCTCGCGGTGGTCACACTGCAGCCGTGTAATCCAGTCGAGCCCGGTTTCGAGCACCCTGGCGAAGGCCTCGGGGTCACTCCGGAGGGTGGTACCGTCGATCCGTTTCGCCAGTGCTGTCCCCTCCATCGGTGCCTCGAGCAGTGTCGGTCCCGGAGACGAGTCCTCGAGTGTGGCTTCAGGAATAGCGCTGGCGGTGATCGATCCAGTTGCGGGATCGGCGAGGGTGTTACGAACGGTTGCCGACCGTTCGTTGAAGTGGCCGTGTCGTGGATGGTTGGGAACCTTCCTGACGCACTCGAGGGAATTTCCTTCGAGTTCGAAGACGAGTGAGCGATTGGCTCCGCGTTTGAGTACGTGAGTGGGCAGTTCCGGTTGGGGCTGCTTCCGACAGACGGCCACGAGCGACGGCCACGCGTGATCGAGCACGCCGAGCCTTGCGGCTACCCGTGCGCCGGTGTGAACGAGTTGCCCCGTCCAAGACGCTGGTCGATTCGTCTCGAGAACCCAGTCCACAGCGGTCTCGTCGTCCAATGGGACCAGCCACTCGAACCAGTCGCTCGTCGGAGCCAATGCGTACCACTTGACGTGGTCGAACCCCGCCCGCTCGAGGGATCGCTGGGTTACGAAACGAGTCGACTCGAGTAATTGACGTGGAGTTGGCCGTTCCACGGTCTCGTCGGGTCCACAAAGGGCGGTCATCCCCGAGACTCGCGTGGGCCCGTCACGCGTCAACACGAGCGAACCATCGTCGGCGAGCAGGGTGGCACAGTCCTCGAGGAGCCGTGATTGCTGTGACTCGTGAGCCGTTGAGGCCGGGACGATGAGCGTATCGACGGAGCCTGGAGCGAACGGGGCTGCCTCGAGTGTGCCACCGACGGTGATCACGGGATAGTCGGCACACAGTGTCTCGATGGTGGCCCGGTTTTCCGCGGAAGGCTCGAGGACGACGACCTGGTTGGCCAGTGCGCTAAGTAAGGGTACCTGGCGACCCTTTCCGGGTGACACGGCGACACAGGTGCCGGAAATCGCGTGTGCAAAGAGGGGATACCAGCCGTCCTGTCCGACGCCAAACAGGGCGTTTCGGGCACGATCATCGAGGGGCCCCTCGAGGAGTGATCCATCATCACCGATGACGGCCCGTCGTTCGAGACCTATTGTAGCGCCGTTGGCGTCCATTCGCTCTCATTTCAGCCCTGGGGTGTTTTATTACGATGTGGCTACCGCCGGTCATCCCCTCGAGAACCCGTTATCGCTCCGTTCGTCATGCGACCCTGGGCAATGATGAGCCATGGGACGGTAAACGGCCATACACAGGCGATCCCCACTGGCACTGTGTCGGTGCGCAATCGAGCTTCCTCGCGTGTCACTGCCGTTGAGAGTCGGTAACCGATGAATAACGAAATCACCGATTGGTCTGGGAGGTGATAATGCGCATTGGGTTCTATCACGAGTCAGCCGGGACCAAACACGCTGGAGGCGTTGCCGTCTACATCCAACAGATGGCTGCTCACCTCTCGAGACGAAACGATGTCGTCCTCTACACCCAATCCGGCGAGATTACAGACGTGCTCACCGATGCCGACGTGACCATCGTCGAGACACCGTCACTCGAGCAACGGTATCCGGATCTGCTATACCGGCTTTCGCCCTTGAGTACGCAGGATACGACGAAGGCGGCGATGGCGTGGTGGGGCGTACACAATGACCTCTTTTCTCACATGGAATCGCTCGATGTGCTGTGTACGTTCAACTGGCTCGACGATGTGGTGCTCTCGAACCTCGTCGACGTGCCGACGATCTACAGCTACCACGCTGTGACGAGTGTCGGTGCTGGGGGGCGGCTTCATCAGCACTGTTCGAGGGCTGACGCGGTCATCGCAAACTCGGCCGATACCGCGCGAAAAGTCGAAGACGCCTTCGGCCACTCCGTCGACGGTGTCGTCTATCCGGGTGTCGATACCGACCACTTTTCCCCGAAAGCCGACCCTGCCATCTCGAGTCCAGGGCCAGTTATTCTCTTCGTGGGCCGACTCGTGGAATCGAAGGGCGTCTTCGATTTGCTCCAGGCCGTAGCAGCTATCGAGCCCCCCGTTTCACTCCACCTCGTCGGCCACGGTGACGTGTCCGCCGTCCGAGAACGTGTTCGGGCCCTCGGACTCGAGTCAGCTGTCACCCTCCATGGTGAGGTCGCCCACATGGAATTGCCTGGTTTGTACACCGCAGCGGATATCTTTTGTCTGCCATCCCATACGGAAAGCTTTGGAATGGTGAACCTCGAGGCAATGGCCTGTGGCACCCCGGTGGTTTCGACCGACCTGCCGTCGATTCGTCGGTATCTGACACCCTGGGCAGAGGGATTGCTCGCCGAGCCAGGTGATCCGGTTTCGTTGGCGGGGGCGCTCGAGACACTGTTGAGCACGTCGAGGGTGCGGGAGGCAATGGGGGTACGAGGCCGCGAACAGGCCAAGAAGTTCACGTGGGAGACTCAGAGTCGTCGGTTCGAAGCGCGATGTGCGGAACTGCTCGAGGGACGTGCCGAGACACCGGTAACTGATGATCGCTCTGGACCTGTACCAATGGCTCGGCGCTCGGACTGAAGACGAACCGATTGCGAGCGCTGGTAACAGGCCCCCAACACGTCTATATAAAGGGTGTACGTGGACACCCGAAAGTGGAAGAGTTGCTGAACATACGTTCATATATTCGTGAATTTCAGGAATTTGTGTTCTTTTTAGAGTGAAAAAGTTTATATCTTATTGATTGGCTACTGGACTGGTATGGCACGCGAACAGTCAGGGACGACTGACGATAGCTGCGGATACCGATCGTCGGGAACTGAACAGAACGGGACTATCAACCGACGGTCATATCTCAAACTGGCGGGTGTAGCAACCGCGGGTGCGATTGCCGCCGCTACGACGGCGACGGCGGACGAAAATGAGTACGACGTCATTACCGTCGATCCAGGAGAGCGCCGCACGATCACGGTCGGATCAGGTGAGACCTTCGAGAACAAACTGATCGATGTCACAGCAGACAACTGTGCGTGTACGATCACCGCACGTGGGACGAACTGGACGATCCGAAACGTCGGGTGGCGGGGTGTCGCTCGCGACCACGCATTCATCGCCTGTGCCGACAGCGGCGGGAACACGTCGACGATCGAAAACGTGTACATGGGTGACGGAGCCGAACCCGGTGAACGAAACGGCCTCGGCATCTGGCTGGCACGGGATCACTCCGGCCACCTCGACATCAACGGCGTCAACATCCAGATGATGGGCGACAACTCGTTCTATCTCTCGGCCCCCCACCACTACGGTGACAACGGGACCGTCCACCTTCGCAACTGTTACTCGAGGAACTCCTGGGTCGCCCACTACCGACTCGGGAACGGCACGGTGGAAAACTGCGTTGCCGTCAACGAAGCAACCAGCGTTAGTCAACGTCACGGGCGTGGGGTCTGGGCCTGGGCACCAGGTCCCGTCGACGTCCGTGGCTGTCACTTCGATATGAACGGATACCACTACTCGTTCGTCGCTGGCGCCAACGGTGACGGTGGCGAAGTCACTGTCTCCGATACCGAATGGGATACGGGGTTCAACGGAGGCTACCGTGAACCCCAAGGCACCATCTCGTGGGGCACCGGCAACGGAAACAACCCCGAGGACTTCGTCCCCGAGGGCTGTCCGACCTCCGCAGATGAGGCTGCAAGCGGGACACCAGGAGTGAGCACCACCGAGGAGAGCCAGGACTTCGACCACACCCTTCGACTCGAGGGTCGTGCCGACTACGTCATCGAAGTCGATGGTGAACTGGCGCCGGTACCCGAACTCGAGCGGTATCTCGAGGCAGGCGAACAGTACGGTGACGACTGGGCCGACTGGTATCTGACTGGTTCCTGGACGGAGTGGTTGTTCAACGGCGACCTGACCCGCCTCGACCTCACTGACGTCGAGGACCTCACCGTCTATCTGGACGGCGAAGAGATCGACCCCGCGGACTATGGCGATGTCGACAGCGACGAGGCGGATCCGATGGTCCTGCGCATGCAGGGTGTCGGTGAGTACGCTATCGAGGTCGACGGCTCACTCACACCGAACCGATATCTTGCCCGCTACCTCGAGGAAGGCGACGCCTACGGCGACGACTGGGCCGACTGGTACCTGACCGATTCCTGGACGGAGTGGCAGATCGACGGCGAGATCACCAGTTTCGAGGTCGGCCCGTACGACGGCACCGACCCGGATATCACGTTCTACGTTGGCGCTGAAATCGTCGATCCTGACGAACTCGGGGTCACGTTCGTTGAAGCGTCGAGTCCGTCAACGCTCAGAATCGAGGGGGTTGGCGAGTACGCCTTCGAGACCGATGGCTCGGTTGCACCCACAGACGACATCGCCCCGTTCGTGAGCGAGGGAGATGCCTACGGTGACGACTGGGCGGAGTGGTATCTGACCGGTTCCTGGACGGAGTGGGAAGTAGAGGGCGAGTTCACCAGCTTCGATGTCGACGTCTACGAGGGAACGGACCCGGACATGACGTTCTACCTGGATGGAGAGCGGGTCGATCCCGAGGAGTTGGGCATCTCCGGACTCGAGTCGGCGAGCACCACCGCGTCGACACTGCGGATGGAGGGCGTCGGTTCGTATACCATCGAGACGGATGGCTCGATCGAACCCACGGACGATATCGCTCCGTTCGTCAGCGAAGGAGATGCCTACGGTGACGACTGGGCGGAGTGGTACCTGACCGGGTCCTGGACGGAGTGGGAACTCGAGGGGGATCTGACCACACTCGAGTTTGAACCTTACGACGGTACTGACCCGGATATTACGGTCTATCTCGACGGAGAGGAGATCGATCCACGTTCGATCTAATCCACACAGAAGACACCCGACTCCGAATAGCGCCCTCCGTGGATAGAGTCGGCTCTCGAGAGCTGGCTGACTCGACAGACGAACTCGGGAGGTGGTGATCGGCAGAGGCGGACCCTTCCGAGTCTGTGCTCGACGTGCCATTGGATCGCACAACCGAGAGTATTTGTGACTGTTGGACGACGTGTGAGCCATGGAAATCGAAGCAGCGGATGGTGTCTGCCGAATTACGTTCGATCGGCCGGACGTCCTCAACGCGTTCTCGACGGAGACTGCCGAACAGTTCGCCGACGCCCTCGCCGACGTCACGGCAAACGCGGAATCGTACCACGCAGTCGTCTTGACCGGCAACGGCCCGGCGTTCAGCGCCGGCGGCGATATCGAAACCATGGCAAACCGTGAAGAGGACCCACAGAAGGCGTTCGACCGTATTACCGAAACCTTTGGTCGAGTCGTCGAGGAGATGCTCAGTTGTCCGGTCCCGATCGTCGCTCGAGTCAACGGCGACGCTGTCGGCGCAGGGCTCGCTATCGCGGCACTTGCTGATTTTGCCTATGCGAGCGAAGATGCCACCTTTTCGTGTGCGTTCGTGCGCGTGGGACTCATTCCTGATACTGGTGGAACGTTCATATTGCCGGCACTCGTCGGGCTGCGGACGGCGAAAGAACTCGCGTTCACCGGCAAATTCTTCGACGCCGACCACGCCGCCGACATCGACCTCATCAATGCCGCCGTCCCCAGTGAGGAACTCGACGAACGCGTCGAAGAGACCGTCGACCGCCTCGAGCGTCGCCCCACCGAAACGATCGGCCTGATGAAACGAGCCATGCACGAGAATCTCGGTCGTCACTGGGGGGAAGCCCTCGACTACGAGAACTTGCTACAGGTCCAGGCGTACACGTCTGACGCCCACGAGGAAGGTGTATCAGCGTTTCTCGAGGGGCGAACGCCCGAGTTCTAGCGCCCTGCACCAGCAGGCAATAGCTTCTTTCTGAAAACCGTCGAGGAAAGGTATGCAATGAGACAGGACCTTACCGAAGACGATATTGGCAAGACAGTTGTGAACGCAAACGGTGAATCCGTCGGGGTGATCTCGGCGATGCAACACGGGACCGCACACGTCGAACCGGACCCCGGCATGACCGACACGATCAAGGCGAAGCTCGGGTGGGAAGATACCACCGAGGACACCTACCCATTGCAGGAAGATGCGATCGGCCGAGTAACCGACGACGAAGTCCATCTGGCCGACGACCTGTAACCGTCCTTTTAAACCGTCCCCTATAGCCGGGGCGACATCCCTTGGGAGTTGTGAACGAAGAACTGATCGAGGGGAATACGATGTCAACCGTCCACTTTACCTGTCCGGAATGTGAGCAACGACTGACGCTCGAGGAGGCCCGTCGAGCAGCAGTCGTCGCCACCGGCTGCCCACTCTGTACCGCTCCTATCGGGGCAACGGCGTTCGAACCACTGGAGCGTGTTCAATGAGCACCAGGTGATCAGTCGTGTGCCTCGCGGTCGACCTCAGTGTGGCGGCCACTGATTTCGGTTGGCTCGAGCCGGTAGAGTTGAATCTGTAAATTCGGTTTTTCAGCGCCCCATATCTCGAACAGTGGTCGCTTCGCCTCTCCATACTGCTCGATCAGGGTGACGTTCAGATCCGCGGGATCAACTTCCTCGAGGTCGCCAGTGGCGACGATGCTACGGTAGTGTTCGCCCGCCCCATCCTCATCGTACACGACTAATCGCGTCTTCGGAGTTGATGCAAGAAACCGACGTTTTTCGCTATCGGGTCGTGAAACCAACCGGAGAAAAAACGCCCGTTTGTCCGCGTCGTACCCATAGGAGATCGGGATTGCATACGGCTCGTCGTCGTCGGCGAGTGAGAGAACCCCCGTCTCGTGCTCGCTGAGGAACCTGTCGATCTCCGCCGCCGTCATCTCGGTCTCCTCGGCTAATGACATCGTCGTACGTGGAGCAAGTCCCCAGGTGGCATTAACTATTTTCTTCCCGTCTCGTCACCGAGGATGTCTCCCAGCAGTTTCGTTTGCGCAGTAACGAGATGCTCGGTGAACGTCGACTGTGAAATCTCGAGTTCGGCCGCAAGTTCCGTCGCATTCGCCCCTTTTGGCCGTTCGAAGTACCCTCGTTCGTACGCGAGCGTCAGGACCTCGAGTTGTCGCTCGGTGAGTGAGCCACGGTTGACGAACACCTGCTCTTCGGGCGTGCCCTCGAGCGGTGGCTGGAGCAGTTGGTTGACATCGAGCGATGGGTACCGTTCTCGGAGCATTTCCATAACCTGCTGGAGCTGGTCGAAATCCTCGGCGTGAAAGACCAGGGTGAGTGCGCCGCTGTCGGCGACGTACCGGTGAGACGGACAGCCAAACGAGCCCAAACAGGCACAGGGGCAGTCGATCCCGTCGTGGCGGCGACGATAGATGCTCGAGGCACCATACGAAAACAGAGGGCCAGCGAGCAGTTCGTGGTCGGCAGGTTCTTCAGTTGGAGCCAAAAATTCCGAGACTGATCCGGTTTCGTTACCGTTCCCTACGCTGCGTGAAACTTGCTCGATCCGGCTTTCACTCGCCGCAGAAAACGCGGCGACTGGACAGGCGTCGGGGTCGTCGATCGTGACGGTAGCCCGAATTCCCGGCGACATAGTGAGTGGATACTCACCAGCCGGTCTTGAAGCTCTGGGTTTGGTCGCGGTAATTCCCGGTCCGGTTCCACCCACGTTCGGTCCCGTCTCACACCGTCGAAGACCTTTTTACACGACCCGTTCCTGCATCGAACATGCCATCGAGACACGTTGTTCGGCCCGCCAAACACGATGACGCTGCCGGGATTCGAGCCGTTGCTCGAGCGAGCTGGCATGCGGCTTACGACGACTTTCTTGGGCCCGGAACGGTGGAGCGAATGATCGAACGCTGGTACGCCCTCGAGTCCCTCGAGCGTGCGATTCGTTCCCCCGATCAGCACCTGTTCGTTGTCGACACATCAGACGGTTGTCAGGAGCGTCTACTCACTGGATTCGTCCACGTCGGCCCATGGCCGGACGGCCCAGCCACGCTCGGGAAATGCAGCCGTTTGTACGTCCATCCGGGTCAGTGGGGCGAGGGTATCGGCACCGAGCTCCTCGAGCGTGGGCAAGCGACACTCGCACAGGAGGGGTACCACCGGGTACGCCTCGAGGTGTTCGAGGCGAACGAGCGAGGGCAGCAGTTTTACCGAGGCCGGGGGTACACGGTCTCGGGGACGGAAACGGAACGACTCGATGGAACGAACCGTCGCTTGCTACTGATGGAGGCCCCCCTTCGGCAGTAAGGGGTGGCGTATGTCGCCGACGCAAGCTATTTTAACCCCGCAAAGGTGGCTCCTGTATGGCCAGAAAATCGTATCAGGAACAACTTCGCGAACTTCGTGAGGAAGTGTGTTACATGAGCGAAGTCGTGATGGAACGGCTCCGGATGGGGCTCGATGCCCTCGACCGGAAAGACACCACCCTCGCACGCGAGGTCATCGAAGGTGACGGCGAGGTCAACCGGATGTACCTCGACCTCGAGCAACAGTGCATCAACCTCTTGGCACTGCAACAGCCCGTCGCGAGCGACCTCCGATTTATCGCTTCTTCGTTCAAGATCATCACCGATCTCGAGCGGATCGGCGACCTCGCGGTCAACCTCGGTGAGTACACCATCGACGCCGAGCAGGATCTCTTCCCGGATGTCGACGTGCAGGCAATGGGTGCACTCACGCTCGAGATGATCGACGATGCGATGAGTGCCTACGACGACGAAGATATCGAGGCGTGTTACGAACTGGCGACCCGTGACGACGATCTGGACCTGTTTGCCGAGCGGGCGAGCGGCATCGTCGTCCGTGACCTCATCGAACGCGAACTCGATTCACACGAGGAGGTCGAGACGCTGCTTCAGGACGTGTCGAGACTCCTATTGACGATTCGGGACCTCGAGCGTGTGGGCGACCACGCGGTCAACATCGCGGCCCGGACACTCTATATGGTCGAGAACGACGACGAACTGATCTATTGAGTCACTAGTCTCCCTCGAGGCGTTGTGTGAGATCGAATTCACCAATTTTCGAACGCCAGGCATGCCCGCTAGTGAGGAGTCCAAAGAGGACAACGATCCCGCCAGCAAGGCTCAGTGGCGGGACGGGAAGCAGTTCGAGCATCGTGAGCACCACCACTACTCCGGAGATCCCGGTCAACACGGCGTAGGGTTGCCAGGAGTCGTCGGTGGGGCGTTCCCCGGTTGGTTCGGATCCGGAGTGCTCGAGATATGGCCGGAACTCCTGTATTCGATCGGTGCGCTCGATTCGGCCACGATCTTTCTCGTACACGACGATATCGTAGGCGTCGAGTTTTGGAAGGTGCGTTTGATAGAGTGAAATGTACACTCGCTGGCGTTGACTCGAGTCCAACTGCTCGATTGGGATGCCCTGTTCGCGGCTCGCGACCCACTCTGCGAGATCACGGATGTTCGCATTCGGTTCGACCTCGAGTAAGTACTTGATCGTCTCACGTCGGCGACTGGTCTGCAGCACGTGATACCGGTCGTCCGGCGAGAGGTGGGCCGGCGAGGAACGTTGTGTGCCGCTTTCGCCGTCGTCCGACTCGAGCGAGGCGTGCCGTGTGGAGACGGCGGATGGTGACGGGCACATCTGTCAACCTCTACGACTAACGCATAATATATAAACTATTCAGTCTTTCATGCCGGAAAAACGATTCCAATTAGCGATTGTCCGTGGCTGAACGGTTTTTGCCACCGAGACCCCCAGTTCGGCAAACGTGAGAAGCGCCAGTAGGTTCGTCTCTGGGAAACGTATTTCAGTGCAAAGGGAGGACTAAGCCCTGTATGCGCGTCACATTTCTCGGCACGGGGAGCGCGATACCTACGGGCGAACGCTTCCAGAGTGGCCTGCTCGTGCAAGACGATAGCAAGACCGTGCTCGTCGACTGTGGGAGCGGCGTCCTCCACCGCCTTCAACAATCAGGTGTCGGATTCGAAGCCGTCTCGAGTGTACTCCTGACACACCACCATCTGGATCACGTTGCCGATTTGTTCCCGCTACTCAAAGCGCGATGGCTCGCTGGTGAAGACGCGATCGAGATCGTCGGTCCACAGGGAACGAAAGCGCTGCTGGATGGCCTTTTTTCGGTCCACGACTATATGGACGGCCGGCTCGAGCTCAGCGTGCGGGAGGTGGGCCCTGGTTCGTTCTCCGTTGGGGGCTTCGACGTCGAGGCATACGAGACCCGCCACTCGATGCGGTGTCTCGCCTACCGGTTTGGGGACTATTTGACCGTGAGTGGTGATAGCGAAGCGTTCGCGGGCCTCGCGAGGTTTGCGGACGGATCAGCACTGCTGGTTCACGACTGTTCGTTTCCGGACGATGTCGACGTGTCGAATCACCCAACGCCGGAAACACTCGGTAACGCACTCGCCGGCCACGAGTACGGCCGTGTGTATCTCACCCACCTCTATCCGCACACCAACGGTCACCAGACGGCGATGCTCGAGTCAATCGCCCAACGGTACGACGGAGACGTCAGATTTGCGGAAGACCTCCGGACGGTCTCCGTCGAGTGAGACTGACTCCAATGACTCCTCCTCGAGAAGGGGGCCCGACTGCAATGGGTCGTCCCCGTATCGACGCGGAAAGAGAGTTTCGGTCGCCCATGTGGGCTACCCTGCCACCGATCACACCGCTCTGACAGTACATATTTACTCGGTGCCTGTCAACGACCCGATACCGAATGGGTGAAAGCAGTGAGCAACCAGCCTCGAGAGGTGCGTGGGTGTGAGTCGAATCGCCGCCCTCGCGAATGCGGTGACCACACACACACGGCTGGTCCTGGCGTTCTGTCTCGTCCTGACGCTGGTCCTGGGTGCCGGATTGGCGGCCCTCGAGACGGAAACCTCACTCGAGCAGTTCGAAACCGACACGCCAGAAAGCGACGCCCTGACGACGGCAGACGAGCGGTTTGCGGAAGTCGATGAGAACACGACGACGGTGCAAGTCGTCGTCTCGGCCGAAAACGCCCTCGAACGGGACGCGCTCCTCGACGGGCTCAGGTTCCAGCAATCGGTACTCGAGGATGACGACATCGAACCGACGCTCGTCGAGGAGGAACCAGTCGTGGGCGTCGAGAACGTGCTCGCGACGGCGCTGATCCGACTGGATGAGGTCGACGCACTCGAGGCACGGGCGGCTGACCTCGAAGCGGACGCCGAGGCCGTCGAATCGGACATCGAGCGGCTCGAGGCGGCACTCGAGTCGGTCGCTGCAACACAGGCGAGCTACGAAGTCCTGAACGACTCATACGAGCACGAGGAAATCGACGAGGACGAGTACGACCGCCGGTCGGCCGAGCTCGAGGCGTCGATCTCCACGACGGTGGATAACGCGACGGCCCCACTGGAACCGGACCAGCAGGATGCGTTCGAGGATGCCGCAGCGAGACTGCGGGGGCTCGAAGCCGAGCGAGCCCAATACGAGCGTGACCTCGCGGACGGGGAGATCAACCAGGCGACCTACGATGCCCTGATCGATCGACTCGAAGACGAACGCGAACAGACGATACGGGACGGCTCCCAGTGGGTGTTCAGCGAGGAGCTGTCCGCACTGCAAACGCGAGCCGATGACCTCGAGGACGAACGGGAAGAGATCGAACGACTCGAACAGCCGCCACTCGAGGAACAGATCGACGCCCTCAAGGAGGCGACCGACGCGGACTTCGAAGCGGCGGTGACGACTGTTCTTGGCGAGGATGGCCCCGGAAGCGAGGAAGCCCTGCGGCTGTTGCCGTCGTCGTACGAACCGGGGGCGCTCGAGGCGGACGAACGACTCGTGGTGATTACACAGTCATTCGACCGGAGCGCCGAGATGGGGGAGCCAGGGCCGGTCGCGAACGACGCGCAGATGGAACTGACCGATCGCGTCCAGTCGTGGAACGACGACACGCTCGTGTTTGGCTTCGCCACGGTCTCGAACGCCGTCGATCAGGCCGTTACCGACAGTCTCGTACTCGTCGGACCGCTCGCCGTCGCGTTCGTCATCCTGACGCTGACAGTAGCCTACCGTGATCCGCTCGATATTGCCCTGGGAGTGGCCGGTATTGGGCTCGTCCTGGTCTGGACCTTTGGACTGGCAGGATGGGCGGAAATCGCCTTCACACAGGTGTTCGTCGCCGTTCCGGTCTTGCTCATCGGGCTCTCGATCGATTACGCGATTCACGTCGTTATGCGCTACCGGGAACGCCGGGAGGAGGCACCACTCGGTACGGCGATGACGCTCGCACTCGGTGGGGTGGGACTCGCACTGCTCTGGGTGACGGCAACGACAGCGGCTGGATTCCTCGCGAACCTCGTCAGTCCGATTGCCCCCATCCGCGAGTTCGGCCTCGTCAGTGCCGTCGGTATCGTCGCCTCGGTAGTCGTGTTCGGGGCCGTCATCCCGGCGTGTAAGCTCACGCTCGACGGGACACTCGAGGCACGCGGGTTCGACCGGACGCGACGGCCATTGGGCGGTGGTGATCGTCTCGGCCACGCGCTCACGCTCGGGTCGACACTGGCCAGACGGGCACCCGTGGTCGTCGTTCTCTGTGCGCTCGTGGTCACAGCGGGCGGTGTCTACGGGGCCACGCAGGTGGATACCACGTTCGAGGAGGACGATTTCTTCCCCGACGAGCCACCCCTCGGTGAGACACTCGGTCCCTTCGGGGGTGACGCCTACCAGGTGCAGTCGATACTCGCTCACCTCGAGGCGAACTATCAACGAGGAGATGGCCGGGCGCAGATAGTGGCGACGGGAGCGGTAACCGATGGGCAGATGCTGCAACGAGTAGCGACGGCAGAAGCGTACGCCAACGAGAGCGATGTGGTGTACGTGCTCCCTGGAAACGAGAGCGACGTGCGTTCCCCACTGTCGATGATGCAGGAAACGAAACCCGAAAGCGACTCGTTTAATGCCAGCTTCCAGCTCGCCGACCGAACTGAGGACGGCGTGCCGGATCAGAACGTCGAAGGTCTGTACGACGGCTTGCTCGAAGCGAACCCCGGTGCAACGGACGTCGTGTACCGAACGGAGGCAGGGGAGTACGAATCGATTCGGTTGCTCGTTGGCATCGATGGTGCCGCCTCGAACGAGGCGGTCGCGGCGGAGATGGACGCCATCGTCGGGATCCTCGAGAGTGACGAGGACGGTCAGGGGGGCGACATCGACGCGATTGCGACGGGTGAACCCGTCGTGACGTACGCACTCGAGCGAACCGTCTTCCAGAGCATCGTCCACGGGCTGGCGGTTGCGATGGCGGCCGTGCTCGCTTTCCTCGTGATCGGGTTCTCCATCAGGGGCCAGGGGCCGACGCTGGGAGTCGTGACGACGATTCCCGTCGTGGTCGCACTGGGGGCAACGGTGCTGACGATGGCCGTGACCGGGGTGCCGTTCAACCTGCTCACGGGAACCGTTGCGAGCCTCACCATCGGTCTGGGGGTCGCCTACGCCATCCACGTCAGTGTGCGGTACGTCGCTGCACTCGAGGCGGGGAACGATCCCTGGAGTGCCTTGGATCACACGATGACCTACACGGGCAGCGCGCTCGCTGGAAGTGCCGTCACGACGATCGCCGGTTTCGGCGTGCTCGTGGTCGCCGTTGTTCCCCTGCTCAGACAGTTTGGGCTCGTGACAGCGATGACGATTGGGTTCGCGTTTCTGGCCAGCGTGGGAGTCTTACCGACGCTCCTCATCCTCTGGACACGGTATCTCGCACCCGAGCCATACCGGAGCGAAACGCTCGAGATTGGGCTTCCGGCGTGGATTCGCGCCAGGTGTGACACGAGCGCGAACGACGCTGAATAGCGGCTTTTGTGTGATTCCACTGATTGGTAGAGATTCGTATCTGTTAGTATAGCCCTAACAACGAGTATATATCCGGGCAGTTAGTAAGAGAGTAACAACAGAATGTTCCTCCCCATAACTCACGACGTGTCGAGAGGTGACAGATGAGTCTGCCGGACCGACTCGCGGATCTGATTACCACATACAGCAAGGTCGTCATCATCCTCATGGTGGCCCTCACACTGCTGATCGGTTCAGGAGCCTCGATGGTTGACGACGATTCCTCGCTCGATCAGTTCGAAAGTGATTCACCGGAACTCGAGGCGTCGGAATATATCTCGGATAACTTTACTGTCGAAGCGTCGGAGAATACGACGACTGTACAACTAATTATTCGTGGAGAGAACGTCTTGAGCCAGCAGTCGCTGCTCGACTCCCTGGCGTTCCAGCAGGAACTCCGAGCGAACGAGTCGATCAACGCGTCACTCGACGGGGATAACGCGATCAGCGGCGTCGAAAACATCGTCCCAAGGAACGAAATCATCAGCAGCGAGGCCGACGAACTCGAGGAACGTGGTGACGCCCTCGAGGCGGACTTCGAAGCGCTCAACGACTCAGCGGAGGCGCTGAACGAGTCGGGCGACGAACTCGAAGCTGAGTTCGAGGCGCTGAACGAGTCGGCTGATGCACTCGAGGCGGACTTCGAGGCGCTCAACGAGACGGCTGAGGAACTCGAAGAGGAAGAAGCAGCACTCGAACGAATCGGGAACAACCTCGCCGACGATCAAGCCGAACTCGAGGCTGACGCGGCTGCACTCGAGGAAGACGCGGTTGCCCTCGAACAGCGAACCGAGCGGTTGGGCGAGGCGCTCAACGAAACGACCGAGTTGCAGGTTGCATACGAACAGGCCGAAACGGACGCCGAGCGCGAGGCGATCGAACAGGAGATAGACGACGAGTGGGAGGCCGCGAGAAACGACGCGTCACTCGATGACGAACAGTGGGCTGCCTTCCAGGACGCTGGGGAACAGGTCCGTGAGACGATTTCGCTCGAAACACAACTCGAGGGAACGATTGCTGCAGGGCCTGGTGAGATCCAGCCTGAGCCGACGGATGACCAGCAAGCGATTCTCTCGGCTGCTCTCGAGGAGGTGCGTGACCTCCAGTTCGCGTTCGAGGAGGCTGACAGTGACGATGAGCGGACCGCAATCGAGGCCGAAATCGAAGCGACGCTCGAGGAAGCGGTCGACGAAGCCCAGTTGGAGGACCCAGAGGAGGTGCAGTTCCGTGCCATCGCTGATGAGGTTCGTGATCTGACGTCGGACCGCTCCGAGCAGCCACCGATTGAGCAAACGATCGAAGCCGGGACAGTCGGCGTCTTCGAAGCCGAGTTCGCCGACCTGGAGGACCGTGAACAGGACCTCCAGGATCGGGGAGACAATCTAGAACAGCGGGCGAACACTCTCGACCAACGAGCAAGTGATCTCGAAGACGACGCGACCGCCCTGGAAGACGAGTTCGACGAACTCGAAGCCCGTGCTGACGACCTCGAAGAACGTGGCGACGAGCTAGAGGCGCGGGCCGACGAACTCGAGGAAGAAGGTGACGAGTTAGAAGCACGGGGCGACGAACTCGAAGAACGCGCCGACGAGCTCGAGGCGGATTCCGAGGCGCTCGAGGACCGCGATCCGTCGCTCGACGAACAGATCGAGAAGCTCGAGTCGATGGACGATGAGGAGTTCGAATCGGCGATCACGGATGCGCTGGATGACGGTGACAACGCGACAGGCGCGCTCGCGTTCATGCCATCCGACTACGAGCCCAGGTCGACCGAAGCCACTGCCCGGATGACGTTCGTCACCCAGCTGACGGACGGGACCGGAGCACCGGAGATGGGTGAGTTCGACGGCGATGCCCTCGACGCCCAACTCGAGATGCGAACGCTCGCGAACGATCACGGCGGGGACGACGACTACGCCGTCTTCGGGGTCGGGGTGATCACCGAAGAAATCGACAATTCGATGGGCGATAGCCTGGCTATCGTCGGCCCATTGGCCTTGATATTCGTCGTGGTGGCACTGTTCGTCGCCTACCGGGACATCATTGATATCAGTCTCGGTGTCCTCGGCATCTTGCTTACGCTCGTCTGGACCTTCGGGTTCATCGGCTGGGCCGATATCGCCTTCAACCAGATGTTCGTCGCCGTCCCGGTCCTCCTGATCGGCTTAGCGATCGACTATGCGATACACGTCTTCATGCGCCATCGCGAGCAACGAGAGAAAGACGGCGTCACGAACGACGTTGGAGGTTCCATGTCAATCGCCCTCGCTGGTGTTGGGGTTGCCCTGCTCTGGGTCACGGCAACGACGGCAATTGGCTTCCTCTCGAACCTCATCAGTCCGATCGGCCCCATCCGTGAGTTCGGGATCGTGAGTGCCTTTGGGATCGTCTCTGCCCTCTTTATTTTCGGGGCACTTATCCCGGCGAGCAAGGTCGAGATCGATTCCCTGCTCGAGGGGTACGGAATCAACCGCCACAAACGAGCCTTCGGGACCGGGGGCGGGCGGTTCAGTAGTGCCCTCTCTGTCGGCGTCGTCGCCGCCCGGAAGGCCCCGCTCGTCGTGTTGCTCTGTGTCCTCTTGCTCACGAGCGGTGGGGTCTACGGTGCCACACAGGTCGATACCTCCTTCCAGGAAGAGGATTTCCTGGCCGACAGCCCACCCGAGTGGACCCAACACCTCGGGCCGTTAGCCCCTGGTGAGTACCAGGCGAAAGCCGACCTCGAGTTCGTGAACGAGAATTTCCAGCGTGAGGACTCCCAGGCCAACGTCCTCATCACGGGAAATGTCACCGATCCTGAAACGTTAGAACGGGTCGACGCGGGTGAATCGAGGGCGAACGAGAGCGAGGTGGTCTACACGCTCGCGAGTGGTGAGGGCGACACTGACTCGCCGTTGACCGCGATGGAGGGAATCGCCGCTGACAACGAGTCGTTCAACGACACCTTCACCGCGGCGGATACGACAGGCGACGACATCCCGAACGAAAACCTCTCGGCCGTCTACGAAGCGGCGCTCGAGGCCGATTCCAGCGCCGGTGAATTCATCTACCAGAACGAGGCTGGCGAGTTCGAAGCCCTCCAGATCGTCGTGGCGGTCCAGGGCAACGCAGACTTCGCGGTCGTCACCGACGAAATGCGCGCTGTCGCGGCCGTCATCGATGACGGCGGGACCGACACCCGATGGGAAGCTACGGCGACTGGCGACCCCATCGTCAACCACATCGTCGAAGGCGACCTGATGCAGACGGTCCTCGAGAGCCTGCTGATCACCCTGGTCGCCGTCGTCGTGTTCCTGAGCCTGACCTACTGGCTGACGGGCAAGGGGGCGATGCTCGGCATTGTGACACTGCTCCCGGTGGCGTTCGCCGTGAGCTGGATCCTGGGGTCGATGTACCTCCTTGGAATGCCGTTTAACGTCCTGACGGGAATGATTACCAGCCTCACGATCGGTCTGGGGATCGCCTACAGCATCCACATCAGTTCCCGATACACGCTCGAACTCGAGCGTCAGGGTGACGTCTGGGAGGCCTTAGAGACGACCGTCACCGGGACCGGCGGGGCGCTCCTCGGGAGTGCGGCGACGACCGTCGGCGGATTCGGCGTCCTCGCGTTCGCCATCCTCCCCGTGTTACAACAGTTCGGCATCATTACCGGGTTGACGATCATCTACGCGTTCCTCGCGAGCGTGATCGTCCTCCCCACGCTGTTAGTGCTCTGGACGCGATACTTCGGCCCAGACCTCCTCGAGACGTCGCCTCCCGTTGGGGTACCAACGCCAGCCAGCGATGGAGGAGTGGAAGCCCAGGGAGGGTCCGAGTCCCCATCGGAGGAATCCACGGCCGAGGACGATGGTGGCGAGGAGAATAGGAAGGCTGATGGCCAATCGTCGTCGAGCCACCGAGGTGACGAGTAATGAGCACTCCGACTGAGAGTGATGCGGTCGATTCGTTCGAACGCCTGGGCTTGACCAGCTACGAAGCCCGAGTGTTCATCGCCTTACAGCAACTCGGGTCAGGGACTGCTCGAGATGTCGCCAGTGTAGCCGACGTCCCACGGTCACAAGTCTACAGTGTCGCTGAAAGTCTCGAGGATCGGGGGCTCTTGGAGGTACAGCAGTCGAGTCCGATCAGGTACCGACCAGTCAGTGTTGACGAGGCCCAGTCGACGCTCAGATCACGGTTCGAGGCCCAGGAAAAACAGGCGTTCGAGTACGTCGAACAAGTCCGAACCGAGCCAGCGGGGGAAGAAGAGCAGGAGGATATCTGGACGGTTCGTGGGCGCGCGAGAATCGACGACCGCGTTATCGACCTCTGTTCAGAGGCTGAAGAACGAATTATCTTTGGTGCACGCCTCCCCCCGCTGGTGACGGACGAACTCGAGCGCCTCCTCGAGACCAAATCGGCCGAGGGTCTCGAGATCGCCGTCGTCAGTCGGACGGCCGAAATCCGCCAGCGACTCGGACGCATACAAGGCGTGACGGTGTTTACCCCACCCGATCACCGGCAGGACGACGAGCGGTCGGGCCGCATCGTGGTCGCGGATGACGACACCATCCTCTTGAGTGTCGTCGATGACGACGGGAGTGAGACGGCGATCTGGAGTGCCGGCTCGCTCTTTGCGTCCGTATTGATCGAACTGATCGAAGCCGGGGGCGAGGCCCACGGTACTCGAGGCTAACTCGATCGGCGTACGCCTGATTTGTTCCCTGTCTGCCCGGGACTACTGTAACCGATACCGAAGCAAGGCTGCGATCCCACCAAGATTCGAGAGCTGTTCGCCCGGTGGAAACTCACTCGAGAAAACCGTGACGTCGCCGCCTTTCTGTTCGGTCGTTCGAACGATCGTGTCGACGTCAATGGTCCAATCGCCGTCACTCCCGCGTTCCTGCCTGAGGGTTTCATCGAGAATCAGGAGTTCCTCGATCGCCCCGTACTCGGCGGCCTGAGCGACGTTTTCTGGACCGTAGGCGGCTTTGGCTCCCTCGGCGATCCGTTTGGTGAGTTCGTCGATCGCGTCCGCTTCCGCCTCGATCCGGGTCGCCTCCTGGACATCCGCGACGGCTCCCCGTTTGAGGACTTCGTGGACACCACGGTCACCGACGCCAGCCGTGTCGACCATCGTGGTCAGTTCGGCCACCTCGGGATGATTTCCCTCGAGATACTTGTACGCGTCCTGTTTCGTGAATCCCGGTCCCGCGAGGATGATGGCGTCGACCTCGAGACGCGCCAGGATTTTCCCGAGGTCGGCAAAGAGTTCCGAGCGGTCTCGAGCGTACTCACCTTTCCCCGTCGGGCCGGTCACTGACGCCCGTTCTTCGGCACCGTACTGGGCGACGTCGTGAACGTACGCCTGCCCCTCCTCGACGGTGGCGATGGCGACGTCCGGGTTTTCGGTCGCTTCGACGGCTTCCTCGAGGCGGCGTTCCTGATCGGGCTTGAGTCGTTTATCGATGGAAATCTCGTCGCGGGCTTCGACGTTGAGGGTGTGATGAAACCCGAGTTGGTCCTCACGCGAACAGGCAACGATTTCGCCGCCGACCCGCAATCGGTTCGCGAACTTGTGAAATTCGATGTCTTCGACAGCGAGTGCGACCCAGAGATGCTCTCGTTCGCCACCCGTATCGCGCAGTTGCTCGTCGTCGCGCTGAATACGACGGGTGGTGTCGCCCGCCACCCGGTCACCAGGCTCGAGGACGTATTGCAGGTGCCAGAGATCGTCGACACTTTCGGGGACGACGGTCACCCGCTCGCGTCCACCCTCGAGTGGTTCCCGATCCGTGAGTTGCATACCGGCCCGTTACCGGGGCAGTGGGAAGTGTGTGACGGAATTCCCGTTAGCCCGCATTTTGCTCGTTCTCAGGAACACCGTCAGTCGACTCGTCGTCACTCCCATCGACCACCTCAGGTGGAGTGATTCCAAAGGCGAGATACAGCAAGATGCCAGTGACGGCGACCAGCGCCAAGACGACGAAAGCGGCGACGATCACGGCCGAATCGCTCAGCGTCTGTGCGAGGAGTGGTGACGTCGCTGCCTCTGTGACGAGCGTATGCATGGTGGTACCGGCTACCAAGCGAAGGCTCATTAACGTTCGCCCTCGATTTCGCCCTTCGAGAGCCTTCCTATCCCCTGGCGACGTTCCTGCACCAGTCGAATCGCGAGCGCAAGGTAGCCCGAGAGGGCGACGATGAACAGTTCACCGGAACTGGCGATCGGGAACTGTCGTTCGACGTCCTCTGGGGCGTCTGGTCCGGGGTCGAACCCGGTGTGATAGTGGGTGTCCTCGGTCGTCCCGCGGGTCGTCGACTCTGCGATCTCGGTGCCATCGTCACCGCTCTCGAGTTCGATGAACGTCTGGACGATGCCGCGCTGATCACTGATGATGAACTTTCCCGAAAGGTCGAAAAATCGGTCGTACAGTGGCCAAAAGAGATTCACGCCGTTGTAGAAGGCGTCGAGCAGGATGTGAGCGAACAG
>PUKM01000175.1 GCA_003552325.1 Natrialbaceae archaeon
CCAGAGCGACGAGGTTCCACCCGTACCCGTTCCGAACACGGTAGTTAAGCTCGTCTGCGTTACGTTGCGTACTGGTGTGGGAGACCCACTGGGAGAGGCGTTTCGCCGCCGACCACTCATAATACACGCGACGACCGAGACCGGTATCTGGCGGTTCGACTCCGCCACTCGGCATTACAGCGGCCACAGCGGTGGGGTCACTTCCGTACCCATTCCGAACACGGCAAATAAGCCCACCTGCGTTCCGCCGAGTACTGGTGTGGGAGACCCACTGGGAAACGTGGTTCGCCGCTCCCTTTCATATTCATAGCCGTCACTCGAGAGAGGCCTCTCTGTCTCGACCGATACGAGCGACAGAGTGCTCGAGGTCGACGCTCGTGACACAGCTTTTATACATCCCAGTTGAGAGCGTCAGCTATGGATCCCCAGCTCGGTCAGAAACTCGATCGGATTATTCAGTTGCTTGCCCTGATCGCGGCCCTGTTGGCAGCGATGATCGTCCTCGAGTTGGGAGTCGGATCGGCGTTTGGACTCCTGTTCGTCTTCGTCGTGGGTGGATTCGTATTGACTGCGCTCATGTCAGCAGTAACCGGAAAACAGGCGGTCCGGGAGTAAGTGATCGAAGCCGGAGGACGCGAAACCGGACGTTCGCGGCGTACGTTTAAGGGGGTAAGGGCAGTAGTGAAACCTGCAATGGTTTTCAAGAAGATCACCCTGATCGGGACCAGCACGGAGAGCTTCGACGCGGCAGCAGACGATGCGATCGACCGCGCAGAGGACACCCTCAACAACGTCTACTGGGTCGAAGTAGACGAGCTAGGCGTCGAAATCGCGTCAGTAGAGGACCGAGTGTACCAGGCAGAAGTAACCGTCGCGTTCAAACTCGAGGACTGAGACGGGTCGGCGGAATCCGCTACGAATAGTCGCACAATCGGGGTCGGACACGGTACATCGGCCCCGACGATTCTCGAGCAGCCACAGAGGAGATACCCCGTCAGAAGCTGGGCGGTGGCCCTTTTTTCGAAATAGTCGTTCAGGTCCGGAACGATTCCCCACAGCCACACTCGCTGACGACGTTGGGGTTTTCGACGTGGAAGCCTTCGGCCTGAAGGCCACTTTCGTAGTCGAGGACGCTCCCGCCGATGTATTTCAGACTCGCCGGGTCGACGAACACCCGCAGGTCGTGGTGGTTGTAGATGGCGTCGTCTTCCTCGGGTGCGGCGTCGAAACGCATCCCGTAGGAGAGGCCAGCACAGCCACCTTGCTGGACGAACAGGCGGAGGCCGGCTTCGGTGACGTCGTACGATTCCCCCTCGAGGAGTTCGAGGGCTTGCTCAGCGGCAGTTTCGGTGACCTCGATCCGTGGCCGACCAGGGCTACCGTCGGCGCTCTCGGTACTCATGAGTTACCCTATATTGGCGAGGAGGTTAACTGTGACGCCTTGGCACGGCCACCGAACGCGTCACGAGCCCTGCCCGAGATTAGTCGTCCTCGAGTCGACACCGGACGCTTTCGGCGTGGGCCTCGAGGCCTTCGGCTTCTGCGAGGGTCGTAATCGTGGGCGCAAGTGTTTCGAGGCCATCCTCTGAGAGTCGCTGGACGGTCGTCGCTCGCAAGAAGTGTTCGACGGCGAGTCCGCCGGCGATCTTTGCCCCGCCGTTCGTCGGGAGCACGTGATTCGTCCCGCTGGCGTAATCCCCGGCGGCAACGGGGGTGTGTGGCCCGAGGAACACGCTGCCTGCGCTGTCTATTCGCTCGAGGATCGACTCGTCGTCGTCGGCGATGATCGTCAGGTGCTCGGGGGCGTATTCCTCGGTAAAGAGGATCGCCTCGCTCATCGAGCGCGCACACAGGATGGCGCTGGCGTCACTCGAGAGTGCGTCACGGATGGTCGCTTCCCGTGTCCGATCCTCGATGAGTGTGTCGACGGCCTCGGCGGTTGCAGCCGCCGTGTCTGGATCGTCCGTCACGGCCACGACGGACGCGTTCGGATCGTGTTCGGCCTGGGCGAGCAGTTCACTGGCGACGTGGACCGGGTCTGCAGTTTCATCGGCGACGACGACGACCTCGCTCGGGCCGGCGAGGACATCGATATCGACGACGTCCCGGACTTCGGCTTTGGCGGCGGTCACCCAGCGGTTTCCCGGCCCGACGATTTTCTGCACGCGTGTGATGCTTTCAGTCCCGTAGGCGAGTGCACCAACCGCCTGTGCGCCGCCGACACGGAACACCTCGTCGGCACCGGCGAGGTGAATCGCTGCGAGCGTCACGGGGTTGGGTTCGTCAGCCGGCGGCGTAGCGACGACCACGTGGTCCACCCCGGCGACGACGGCCGGGACGATTCCCATGATCGCACTCGAGGGGTATGCGGCGGTTCCGCCGGGAACGTAGACGCCGACGCGCTCGAGGGGCCGAAAGCGTCGGCCGAGTTCGCGCCCATCCTCGAACTCACGACGCCAGTCCTCGGGGAGTTGGGCTTCGTGGAACGCACGGACGTTGGCGATGGCCGTGTCGATCGCCTCACGGATTGCTGGATCGATCACGTCGACGGCCCGTTCACACTCGTCGGTAATCTCGAGGTTCCCGACGTCGACGTCGTCGAACGTGCGGCAGTACTCACGGACGGCAACGTCGCCTTCTTCGCGGACGCGCTCGACGATATCCCGGGCGTCGCTTCGTGCGGCGTCGATCCCGGCGTCCCGATCGAACAGCGCCGAGCGTTCCTCGAGGCCGAGGTCAGCGATGTCGGTGACAGAGAGGGTCATAGCTACGGCTTCGGGCGAGTGATGAAAAACGGTTGTGTTTGGCTGGACGGTTGTGCGGACCAGGAAGGAACTGTTGGCGCTCGAGTGGGCGTTCTGGCCAAGAAGGACGAACGCTCGTTTCAGTGGTCGGGTTCGGCCTCGATGGGAGCGAGGCCCACGAACGCCGCGGTTGCCCGCAGGAACAGGAAGATAGCGAGCGCGAATCCGGAGAGTGCAATCGGTGCAGCGAGGAGTTGGGCAACACGAAGCGGGAGCACGAGTTGGCTCGTGCCAAGAACCATGAAACTCGCGAAGACGAGGCCGAACGCGATGAGGGCGAGGCGGATGAAGCCCTGCTGATTCATACATGGGGTTTGGACGGCCCCGATTAAGCCGTATCGGATTGGCGTCTACTGGCGAGAGCGCCGATGGCCACGAGCACAGCCACGGGGCCGAGTCCCAGCGCGAGGAGTGTGAGTACCGGTCCCGCGTTGCCAGTGAGTCTCGCACTGACGATGATGAGGACGACCGTTCCCAGGACTGCCACCGCCTGCATGACGTAGCCGGAGTCAACGCCGGAAACGCGTTCAGTGACGACCCGAGTCGGGTTTTCTAGGGTAACCGCACCGACGAACGACAGGACGGCCACGAGTGCGAAAAGAATCGACGCAGTCGCCTGCCACTGTGGGACCGGGAGACTCACTGCACTGAGCCCATACATAGTTCCGGTCGCCAACCCCACACCAACGACGCCGACGAGGACGGTTGCTGTCGCGTGGGTTGCCAGCGGTTGGCTCCGGTCGACGTGCCTGAGTTGGGCTGCCATCGTCTGGTTCGTCCGTGAAAGGTCCCAGATACAGATACCGAGGGCCACACCGGCGAACACGAACACCGGGTGGACACCGACCACCGATCCGATACCCACGGTCGAGAGGAACGCGACACAGCCGCCTCCGAGGACGAGACGTCGCCAGTCTGCAACCGCACCTGCCAGCGTCGAGAGGAGTAATGCAGCAAAGACGGCACTAACCAGGCTGAGTGCCACCAACAGGACGCCCTCGAGGGGGCTCACGCCGACAATGGGGCCAACGAGATAACCGAGAGGCGGACACACGATACCAGGGAGGGCAAAGGCCACCGTGGTGCGTGGGAGTGGCCCGATCCAGGCGGTGGCGACTGGGGCGAAGAACCAGCCCATCCAGACGCCTCCACCGACGAACACCGTGCCGAGCAACAGGGCGTGAATAGCCGGGTTGGTGAACCCAACCTCGAGGAGCGACCCAAGCGGTCCAAGCCCGCCGATAACGGCGTTGAACGCGGTAGCAGTCGTCGGCGCGGCGAGAACGAAGAGGGCGATCACGGCGAGATAAAGAACGGCCGTGCGTACCTCGAACGCCCGATCGACGAGTTGTGGGAACGCATAGGGGTCTAACGCCGCCGGGCGTACCGAACTCGCGGCAGCGAGGATGAGTGAGCCGACGAGAATCGTGGCCGTGGCCAGGACGAGGAGGGAGAGAAAGCCAGGATAAGGTGTCCCTGTGACGGTCAGTAACCCCGCCCACGCTGTCGTGAGTACCGTCATGAGCGTACCCGTGACAATCGCTGTGATGAGTGCCGTTGTAGGGACTGCAGTCACGGCCGTATCACGAAGTGCCCAGTTCAGTGTCGTCCACGTGGGTGGCTCCTCGAGGGCGACGACGCCGACAGCAACAATGGCGACAGTCCCCCCTGAAAGGAGCCCCGTCAGCACGGGATCAGTCGTGAGGAGGATCGAAACCAGCCCACCGATGAGACCGAGTGCGATCAACAGGGCCCCACCGGCTTGAGCACGAAACCGCGTTCCAGTGATCGCCCGACAGCCAGCAACCATCGCGATGGCACCGACACCCGGGATGAGACCTGCGAGCAATACGCCAGCACGCCACCAGAGAAGCCCGATGAACAGGACCGTCATCGCAAGCGGCGCCCACGAGAGGCCACGACTCGGATGACCGCTAGAGTGGGCAGCTGTATCGATCGATGCGCTTCCGTTCGGGGACTGACCGTCGGTGTGGTGGGGAGCGCTCATCGGTTCCTCCGTCTGTTGTGTCGCTCGACGGCGACATGCAGTGATTCGTCGGGATCCCAATCGATCACATGAACGCCGTGGCTCCGCAGCGTCGACAGGCGAGCCTCGTGTTGGAGCTGCTCGAGCCGACCGGAACGGTCGCCCCCGGAGGCGATCATCGGAGAGACGACGGTGACGTCGTGGCCGAAAGCCCGGAACCGCTTTGCTGAACTGACCGGTTCGTCATCGAGCACTGGCGTGACGAAAAGTATCTGCTTGTCATCGGCGAGGTCCCGGCAAAACCGCGTGACAGCCCCGTCACCGTTGGCGAGCCACGATGGTCGCCCGAAAGAGCCGCACCAGTCGCCCTCGAGCAGGCGTTCGACGCGGGCGAGCTGGTCGCGACCCGAACGAGGCAACAGGTAGTCCCCCCGTCCACCGTAGAGGGCGACACCGACTCGATTGTTCGCCGCCAACAGTGAGCGAGCGAGCCACGTGGTCGCATGAAACGAGAGCGTTCTCCCATCCAGTTCGCCCGGGTTCCGGACGACGTCGGCCAACCGTCTGGCATCGACGACGATGACCACAGCGGCGGCGCGCTCTTCTCGGAAATCGACCGTACTCAGCCTTCCAGTACGGGCGAACCGTTTCCAGTCGACCCGGCGCATCGGATCGCTGGCCTGGAACGGACGGGTCGAGTGGAATTCGATCCCCTCGCCACCGATATTCGTCTCGACGCGACCGGTGTAGTGGATCGTTTGCCCGTCCAGCGGAAGCCGCTCGAGCGCGTCGTCACAGTCGAACGACTGCTCGAGGGAGTAGGTCTCGATACGGCGCTCACTCTGGCTAATATTCCAGAGATCGACGACGGTGTCGCCGAAGTCATACGCTCCGCGTGCCGCACGAAGCCGGTACGTGGTCGAACACGATGCGCCGCCTTCGAGGGAGGCCGCCATCTGGGGTTCCCCCTCGAGGGAGAGATCTGCCGGCGGCTGGTCGGCCACACGGACATCGGGGAGCATGACGTCACTATCGTTGGTCACCGTCACCGTCACCGAAACGTCGTCACCAGGTGACGGGTGCGCGGGCTCGAGGGTTCGCTCGACACGAATGTCGGGCTCGAGTGTGCCGGTGAGCGATCCGTAGGCGACGTACGTTAGAGGGACCACCGCGGCGAGGAACACCGCGGGTTCCTGGACGAGAAGGCCAGCCGTCACCAGGGCAAGGCCGATGGCAACGGCGACGTGCCACCGGTCACTGCTCACGTCTTCGACTGCTGTCGGGACCACCGCGGTGACAGTGTCGGTCGCGCCGCTAGCCAGTTCCTCACCCGTCGTGTCCCGTTCGGTGTCCAAAGTCACCGGTTCTCCAGCGGGAGCTGAAGGCGCCCCGGACCCCCGACCCGCGTCTTCGAGTGGTTCGTGTCCTTCAGTTGGCTTCGATGCCGCATCCGTCCTGGTCTCAGGCTCGAGTGACGCGGACGCCTGGTCCTGATTCATGAGTTTCACGTCCCCTCCGTCAGTCCATCCGCCCGCAATCGCTCTGAGTGGCTATTCCCATCCTCGGACGTCAGACCATCGTCTCGGAGCAGTTCTTCGACCGCCTCGAGGGTAGCGAGCACCTGTCGGCGTTCACGCTCGCCGGTGAACCAATCGACGAGCCGATACTGCCACGGGAGGGAAACACTGTCCGAGAGAAACGCGCGAGCGCGGGGGTCGTCCGTCCACGTCCCTTCTCGAACGCGGCGTCGCGCGGCCGAATACTCGATCCCCTCCGTTTGTTGTATCTCGGCGATAACGAGTTCCGTCGCTCGTTTCCGGGCTCGGTTACGCGCGACAGCCCGTCGCATCCGTCGGTTGCGTTCTTCCCCAACCTCTGGCTTCTCTATGGCGTTTTCGACGGCCGCGCCGATCCGTTTTCGATACACAGGGCGGTGGGGTCCAAAGGCACCACTGGCGATCGGTGAGTCGGGTTGACCGTGAGTATCGGTATCTGTGACGTTCACTGAGACGAGCAGCCCAACAGCCGTGACCAACGCGGCTGTGGCGACGCCGAGAACAGCGATTTCAGTCGCGACCACGGCCACCGCTACTGGCGTGAACCCGGCTGCAGTGACGAGAGCGGCACCGAGTGCCAGGACGCCAACGGCGGCCAGTGGTCGGTTCATTCGTCATCACCGCGTGTCTCGTCGGCGTCTGCCTGGAGTGCCTCGTACGCCTCGAACGCCTGTCTTTTCCGTTCAGCAGTCGACGAGTACGATCCGTATCTGACCTGCCTAAAACAGTTCGTGATCGTCGAGACTGGCCCACGCGGATAGCCCGCATCAATCGCGGCTCGAGCGTACTCACCAGGCGTCTTCGTCGTGGCGTCGACGGGTGATTGTGGACGCCGCCTGGACCGCGAGAAGGCCCGCCCCTCCTGGGTGGTGGTGACCATCGAAACCAGTTCCAGCCAGACGTCCTCGATGGTTCGAGGGCCCGTCTCCGCTGTAGTGGCCGTACTGGGCGCTGGAGCGCGGTCTCGAGCATCGGTTGACGGTGTCGACCTCGACGACCGGGGCTCACCGCCGAGGCCTCGAGCAAACGCGGTGAGGCCGCTGGTGAGTGATATCGAACCGATGCCACGTATGGATGATAGCAATCCGAGCGACCCGAACGTGACCCCGCGGAGACCACGGGAGAGTCCCTGGGTGGCGAGCGAGGCGGTGTGACCAACCCCTCGCGCTGTTCGCGTGGCACCCCCCGTTAACGCGGGGACAAAACTGGCGACGGACAAGGTGGCGTGCATGGTCGCTTGCGGAATGCGCTTTAGGCGGAATTGTAATCGCGGAACGATTCCTTCGGGTGGTTCGAATCCTGGACCCCGCGGCGCTCGAACGTGGTCTGGGTGGGTATATCGCCAGATTACTGCGAGGGGCGACAGGACCAACAGCACGATAGTGAGCGGCCCGAGGATCCCGATGAGGGCAACCCCCTCACGCTCGTCAGTGGTACCGTCGCTCCCAACGTCGGCTTCCTGGCCGGTACTATCGGTGTCGTCGTCCGACTCCTCTGAGTCGTCAGTATCGTCGGCCTCGTCTCCTCCTTCCTGGTCGTCACTCTCGCTGCTATCATTGTCCGTCTCGCCGGACTCGGCGGGGAGAGGGCTAGTCGTGTAGGCGTCGTCACTGACCGCCTCCTGATCGGGAAAGTCGCCATAGCCCGCGGCGGGGAAGAACGCGGCGGCGACGATGAGTGCGAGGACACAGCAGGCGATGAGGGCGGCGTTGGGAAGGTCGTATCCCACGTTACATGTCGATTTGTTGGCGCATGGTAAATACTTTGTTCCTGGCGCTCGACCGTTGTGACTATCCTCGTCGAAACCATTTTCCTCTAACACGTTCTACGTCAACCGAAATGGTCCCTCGCGAACTCACGGGCCGTATCGCCGCGACACTCGGGGCGATCGTGGCCAGCAATATCCTCGTCTCCCTCCTCATCGCCACCCTCTTGCGACCATGGATGGCGCCGCAGTTCGACGCCCTCGGCCTGGAGCAACCGGCCTTGCAGTATGTCGTCGCGACGACCGTCTGTTTCACCCTATTGGTTGCCATCCAACTCAGGTATACGCGACGTGAGCTCCTGGCAGAAGCCGACGCCGAATTCGTCACCGCCGAGACACACCCGGAGGTCCTCGACCGTGTCACGCGATTGGCGGCCCAACTGGACATGACACCACCAACCGTCGCCATCGCTGACACTGCGGTGGCAAACAGTTTTGCCATCGGTGGCGTTCGGTCGGGAACCATCGTTCTCAGTCGCGGCCTCCTCGAGACCCTCGAGGATGCAGAACTCGAGGGCGTGCTCGCACACGAGTTGGTCCACCTCAAAAACGCCGACGCCAGTGTGCTAACACTCGCGTCGTTCTTGCCGGCACTGATCGCTGACGAACACGTCGTCTTCGGCGATCATCTGCCCGCCTGGAGCCGACCATACGTCTACGGCGGTGTCGTGGTCGGCAGTTACGTGCTCGCCTCGTCGTTCATCGATGCACCCCTGTTGAGTGTCGCCGGGATGCTCCAGTTTGGACTGACACTCGGGGCTATCCTCCTCGTGGGCGGTATCGCCCTTGGCATCTTGGCCGCTGGAATCGTCCACCTCAGCCGCGGGCTCTCGAAACAGCGTGAGTTCATCGCCGACCGAGATGGGGCCCGCCTCACCGGTAACCCAGGCGCACTCGCCAGCGCCCTCGAGCGCCTGGACGCCGACGAGGTGACAACATGCCCGTCAGTGGACGCGCGGGAGTCACACTCACCGATCGGTGAATCAGCTGTCCCCACGCGGGGGCTCGAGGGGATGTGCTTTCTCCCACACGGATTCGATCGAGGGCATCGCGACGCAGATGATGACGATCAGTCCGGCATCGAGACACGCGCCCATCCGCCAACAGCCGAACGGATTGCCGCGTTAGGCGACCTCGCGGCATCGATGGAACGGTCGCCAGCCGTCGAGCGTCGCTGAGTTTGGCTGCGATAATTGGAACGATCACTTACACGATCGAAAACACGAGCAGACCGAACCCGAGTAACGTCGACAGGACACCGACCCCCTTGTAGACGGTCACCTGCTCGGCGTCTGCCTCACCTGTGCTACCACCGTGGCGTTTCGCCGCGACTCGAGGGGCAACCGTGACCCCAATCAAGCCACCCACGATCAACACGGCCCCGAGGAGGATGCCCACGTTCATCACCTGGTGGTGATCGTCCAGCGGAGAAAATTGTACCGACTCGAGTCTTCGAACAGCCGTACCCGTTCCGTCAACGGTCGCACGCGAGCTCGAGAACGTAACGCTGAGCACCACGCTGAGAGGACGGAATATGTGGGTGGAGTCCGAAGCGGGATTCATAAATACACAGAGCCGAATCCCCATGTAGAGACTCGTGTCATCGCCGTCGTTCCCACGTCCGATCGAAACACGGTCACGGTTTGCGACGTTGCTCGCAGCGACTGCCCTGGGCGTGTACCTCCTGTTAATCATTGGAGCGACGACCTCGTTGACCGACGCCGCAGCCGCCTGCAACACCTGGCCGACGTGTGCAGCCCCGAGTGACCCCCTGAGCCAAACCGAACTGGCCGTGGCCTGGACGCATCGGCTCGCGGCAGTCGTCGTCGGCGGCTTGCTCCTCGCAACGACCGCCGTCGCCATCATCGGCGACGCCGGAAAACGCGTTTACGCCACGTTACTCGCCGCAACCGCGCTCTACGCCGTGCAAGTCGGCGTCGGCGCGGCCACGGCAACCCTCGGCCCACAGGCACTGATCCCAGGCGCACACCTCGGTCTCGGCGTCGTCATCTTCTCGCTCGTCGTCCTCGCACTCGCGTGGGACCTCGAAGTCGCCACCGGCAGCGAGGACGATACCATCGAACACTCGCCGGAGCCACTCGACGTCACCGACCAGTCTCCTCGAGAGCTCCCCGCGGCTCGATTGGCACGCGCGAAACTCACCGCCTACGCCTATTTCAAAATGATGAAACCCCGGCTCATGTGGCTGCTCTGTCTCGTCGCCGCCGCCGGGATGGCGCTCGCGGCCGGGCCGGCACTCGAGCGAACCACGATCGTGGCGACCCTCGCAGGCGGGGTCCTCGCCATCGGCGCGTCGGGGACGTTCAATCACGTGCTCGAGCGGGACGTCGATCAGCAAATGTCCCGGACGGCCGATCGACCACTGGCGACCGATCTGATTCCGGTCACCAACGCCCTGTTGTTCGGCCTGTTTCTGACGGCCGCTTCGATGTCGGTGTTCCTCACGATCAACGCCCTCGCTGCGGCACTCGGTCTCGCCGCTATCCTGTTTTACAGCGTGGTCTACACTCTGTTGCTCAAGCCACACACGGTCCAGAACACCGTGCTCGGCGGGGCCGCGGGTGCACTGCCTGCCCTGATCGGCTGGGCGGCTGTGACGAACGAAATCGGCGTCCCCGCCCTCGCGCTGGCTGGCCTGATCTTCCTCTGGACGCCAGCACACTTCTACAACCTCGCACTGGCGTACCGAGACGACTACGCCCGTGGTGGGTTCCCGATGTTGCCCGTCGTTCGTGGTGAAACCGTGACTCGAAAACACATCCTGTACTATATCGCCGCGACACTCGTGAGCGCGGTCGTCCTCGTCTGGATTACCGACCTGGGCGCACTCTACGCCGCGACGGTCGTCCTGTTCGGCGGACTGTTCCTCTGGTTCGCCATCGATCTCCACTTCAAACAGACCGACCGAGCAGCCTTCCGTGCGTTCCACGCCTCGAACGCCTTCCTCGGCGCTGTGCTCGTGGCGATCCTGGTCGATGCCCTCGTCTTCACCGGCCTGTAGTCGCGTCGCTTTTGCTCACCCACGCGAAACAGACAGCTACCGACCGTGGAGTGTCACATCTATTACGAGGGCGACGACGACCCGAAGAAGTGTACGGCGAGGCGCCTCGAGCAATTCGACCAGGCCATCCTCCACCGATCGATGAGACAGGTCCCCTACGGCGTCGTATTGAATCCACACGCCGAACAGGCACTCTCGCCGGCTGACGCGCCCGACGCACTCGACACGCTCGTCGCACTCGATTGTTCCTGGGAATCTGCCGAGGAAGCAGCGTTTTCGATGCCCGGCGTCCACCGAGCGCTGCCGTTTCTCGTCGCAGCGAATCCAGTGAACTACGGTCGCCCGTTCCAGTTGACGACCGCCGAAGCGCTGGGGGCAGCCCTCTGTATCTTTGGGCAGAATGAGGCTGCCCAAACCCTCCTCGAGCCCTTCCGCTGGGGGGAGACGTTCCTGACGTTGAACGAAGAACCGCTCCGGCGCTACGCGGCCTGTGCGGACTCGAGTGCAGTCGTCGAGGTCCAGTCGTCGTATCTGGCCGATGAATAGCGAGGGCTGTGCCCCGGGACCATCGTGGCCCTGGGCATACCGATTAGTGGTTGGATATCGCTTCGATCTCGAGAGCTAGCTCCATCGGGCCTCAGAGCGTGGTTTACTCTTTAGGCGTGCGACGGAGGCCGAGCAGCAGAAACACACCGAGCAACGTGAGGAGCGAGGGCGGGAGCAAAATGAGGTCGAGTTCGATCCCGCCCTGCTGGATGAGGAGCACCCAGACGCCGAGACCTGCGATGATGAAACCGACGGCTAAAACGTACGTTGCCCAGTAGACGAGGTCGGGACCACCGCCCTCGGCGTCGCCGTCGCCGTCGCAATCTCCTGACCCGTTCGTCTCACTCGTCATACCGGATCTCACGGACAGTCATATAGTAAGGGTGGCGGATCACAGCGGTTATATGGCTCTCCCCACAACGGAGGGTATGGCCAGTTTCGACGCCGCTGAAAAACGCATGCTCGACCGACTCATCTGCATGCGCTGTAACGCACGCAACTCACCTCGAGCCAAAAGCTGCCGCAAGTGTGGCTACAAGAACCTTCGTCCGAAGGCCAAAGAAGCTCGCGCAGCCTGATCGAGTCGCGACCCCTTCTCTTATACCCGTTCGCCCCCGAGCGGCGGCATTCTCGGCCCCTCGAATCGATCACCTGAAATGGTCCCCACCGAAACCACCTTCGCATGGGAACACCGCTCGAGACACGCGAGGAACAGGCCACCGAGATCGTCGACCGACTGGAGACGGCATATCCGGATTCGACGATCTCGCTTCGATACTCGAACCGCCTCGAGTTACTGATCGCCGTCATCCTCTCCGCTCAGTGTACGGACGCCCGTGTCAACCAGGAAACGCGTGCGCTGTTCGCGACCTACGAGACGCCTGAAGACTACGCGAACGCCCCCCAGGAGGAGATGGCTGAGGCGCTCAGCTCGATCACCTACTACAACAACAAGGCGAAATACATCCGCAACGCCTGTTCGAAAATTGCCGACGAACACGATGGTGAGGTCCCGGACACCATGTCGGAACTGACGGATCTGCCAGGAGTCGGGCGAAAGACGGCGAACGTCGTCCTCCAGCACGGTCACGACATCGTCGAGGGAATCGTCGTCGATACCCACGTCCAACGCCTCTCGCGACGGCTGGGTTTGACCGAGGAACACACCCCACCGAAGATCGAACAGGACCTCCTCGAGATCGTTCCCGAAGATCACTGGCAACAGTTTACCCACCTTTGCATCGATCACGGTCGAGCGATCTGTTCGGCACGCTCGGCCGCGTGTGAGGACTGTGTCCTCGCCGACATCTGTCCGTCTGAAAAAGGCGATAGCGAGATCGATCTGGCGTCGGGTGAGCCCTGGTAGGTCGAGCGCTAACGGCTCGAGATCATCAATTCGTGAGCCAGGAGAAATACCACAGCAACACCACACCGGCGACGATTCCCACAACCGTCGTCAGGATGATCAGTTCGAGTGGGCCCCCACCGTAAATGCCCATCATCGTCCCCGAAAAGCCAACCAATAGGATAAACGCGATTTTCAGCTGCCGAATCGAGTCGGCGTCGAACCCACTCCGTCGCCTCCGACTCATATCCCATCCCTCAGTACGCAGGTGAGAACAACCCCATTGTCATGTCCCTGGCTGATCATCTGCACAGCTCCTCGCATACTCGAGCGTTGGCTGCGACGGGTAAAGAGCCTCCGAATACCGGGACCGTTGCCTGCAGGAGCGAATAGTAGTGATATCGGGCAACCATAGGCAATCAGTTGTAAAACGGTCGACCGGACGCACACCAGTGTCATCCGAGTCTGTGAAAAACGGAACGCGGCGCTGCGGTTAGTAACTCCGAACTTTCGGCTCGTACGTCTTGTCCTCTCCCTCGAGGATGACTGGTCGGTACCAGATCGACGGCTTCCCGGCGTTCCAGGATATCAGCGTGTGTTTGAGCCAGTTTTCGTCGTCGCGCTCTTGATTCTCGAGCCGCCAGTGGGCACCGCGGAACTCGTTTCGCACGAGGGCACCGAGAGTGATCGTCTCGGCGACGTCGATCAGGTTGCGCGTCTCGTAGGTCATCTGCAAATCAGTGTTGAACGTACGGGACGGATCCTGGACGTAGACATCCTGGTACAGTTCGCGACACTCACGGATTGCTTTGAGTGCCTTTTTCAGGCCCTGCTCCTCGCGGAAGACGTTGACATTCTGGGTCATCGCCTCCTGAAGTTTGGCGCGGATATCGGCGTGTTTGACGCCATCGTCTTTTTCTATCAGCCGTTCGGTTCGGGCACGTTCGGTCTCGACTGCACGCTCGAGGGCGTCCTCAGCGTCGAGGGCTTGCCCACTGCCGTCAGTTGCGACGGCTTCTGGGTTGGGGTCCAGGCCGGCTTCACCGGGGGTGACCGGCAAGTCGACGTCTGTCTCCTCTTCGACGTCGCTGGTGTAGCCGGTCTCGATTTCGGCCTCGCCAAGGTCCTTACCTGCCGCGTGATACCCGGCGCGTTTGCCGAACACGACCAGCTCGGGAAGGGCGTTCCCGCCGAGGCGGTTGGCACCGTGGACGGAGACACAGGCACACTCGCCAGCGGCGTAGAGGCCGTCGATACAGGTCTTGCCGTTCTCGTCGGTCTCGATGCCACCCATCTCGTAGTGCTGGCCTGGTTTGACCGGCATCGGTTCGACGAGGCCGTCGACACCTTCGAAGTCCTCCGCCAGGTGCAGGATGTTCTCGAGGCGGTCGAGAATTCGTTCGGCACCCAGGTGACGCATATCGAGGTGGACGTACTCGTCTTCGACACCACGTCCCTCGTTGACTTCCGTGAGTTCCGCCCGGGAAACGACGTCACGGCTCGCCAGTTCGCCGTCGTTGTTCGCGTAGCCGTGTTCGAACATGAAGCGTTCACCCTTCTCGTTGTAGAGGATCCCGCCCTCCCCACGGACCCCCTCGGAAATGAGTACGCCCGTGCTTGGGAGGGTCGTCGGGTGGAACTGGACGAACTCCATGTCCTCGAGCGGGACGCCTGCCCGGTAGGCGATTGCCTGGCCGTCGCCAGTACAGGAGACGGCGTTCGTCGTGTGATCGAACGCTTGACCAGGCCCACCAGTTGCGATGATGACGCCGTTGCGGGCTTTGAATCCATCAATCTTGCCGGATTGCACGTCGTAGGCGACGACGCCGTGGCAGGTTCGGTCGTTCGGATCCGGTTCGTCACTGACGGCGAGGTTCATCACGAACCACTCGTCGTACACCTGGATCCCGCGTTTGACGACCTGCTCGTACAGGACGTGCAAGAGGTGGTGGCCGGTTTCGGCCCCGGCGTAGGTCGTTCGGGGGAACGAGAGGCCTCCAAAGGGACGCTGGGAGACCGTCCCGTCGTCCTCACGGGAGAACGGCATGCCCCAGTGTTCGAGCGTGATCGTGTCTTCTGGAGCGTCTTTGGCGAGCGTTTCGATGGCGGGGGCGTCACCGAGGTAGTCCGACCCCTTCATCGTGTCGTAAGCGTGGAGTTCCCAGTCGTCACCCTCTCTCAAGGCAGCGTTGATGCCACCTTCGGCCGCGCCGGTGTGGCTGCGGACCGGATGGAGTTTCGTGACCATGGCCACGTCTGCTCCCGCTTCGTGTGCTGCGATTGCCGCACGGAGGCCGGCACCGCCGGCGCCGACCACGATGACGTCGTGTTCGTACATTGTTATTACCAGAATTTCAGGTTCTTTTTCACTGCCTCACGCTTGAGCTCCTGAATGTGCTCGGTGAGTGGGATGTCTTTCGGACACACTTCCGTACAGGAGAACTGCGTCTGACAGCGCCAGACACCGTGTTCCTGTTCGATAATACGGAGGCGGTGTTCTTTAATCTCCTCGTCCTCGCGCTCGTCCATCGCGAACCGATAGGCCTTGTTGATCGCTGCTGGCCCCAGATACTGGTTATCACCCGCTGCGATGTTACACGAGGACATACACGCCGCACACCAGATACACCGCGTCGACATCTTGATTTTCTCGCGGTTTTCCCGTGACTGTCGCATCTCCTCGAGTTCGCCCTCTGGTAAGTCCTCCTGTTGCATGTAGGGCTCGACGGCGTGCATCTGCTCGTAGAAGTGCTCCATGTCGACGACGAGATCTTTCACCACTTCCTGGTGGGGCAACGGCTCGACACGAACCGGCTGCTCGAGTTCGGAAATTTGTGTTTTACAGCCCAGATGCTGTGAGCCGTTGACGAAGAACGCGTCGGAACCACAGATGGCCTGCCGGCACGAGTGCCGGAACGTCAGCGAGGAGTCATACTCATCGCGCGCGTAGATGAGTGCGTCGAGGACCGTCATGCCGCGCTCGAACGGGACGTGAAAGTCGTCGAAACGTGGCTCCTGTTTGTCCTCCACTTCTGGGTCGAAGCGGAAGACTTTGAGATGAACCGTGTCTTCCTCGAGGTTACTTTCGTCTTCGGCAGCCTGTCGTTCGCGCTCGGCCAGATTCGCCGCTTTTCGCTGGAGGCGGCGTTGTTGTGGGGAGGCCAGTCCGCTCATCTCGGGATCGGCTGGGGACTCCTGCGTCTCTGGCTCGGTTTCTGGTTCTGTCTCCGGTTCTGGTTGTTGTTCCTGTGTGCTCATAAGATCAGTCCTCCACGCATCTCGATGGCTACCCAGATGCCCTGCCCGATCAGTGCAAGACTCGCCAGCACCAAAAGCGCGAGGACGACCTTTCGGGGCGTGCCGCTGAGACCCTGATTGAGTAACGCGTTGTAGACGCCGTTGACGCCGTGGAAGGTCGCGGTGATCAGGAACAGGATCATCGTGATGAAGTAGCCGACGTCCTGCATCCGAGCCTGTGTGCCGGCGAAGTCGATCTCCCAGGCGTGCTCGACGAAGTGTAAGAGGAAGAAGTGAAACGCCAGGGCGAAGATCAGGAAGACAGCTGTCACTCGCTGGAGCAACCAGGCGGTACCACCGGGCGTGAAAGAGGAGTATCGTTCAGCCATTAGAATCCCACATCCGTCATGAACGTTGGTACGCTAGCCACAGCGATCGCTCCCGTCACGATCAACGAGAGGTAGAACGTTTTATCCTGCGCGTCGAGTCCGATACCGAGATCCACCATCAGCAGGCGGATCCCGTTCATCATGTGGAAGACAGCCACCGCCAACAGGCCGACTTCCAGCACTCGGACGACGAACAGAGCCTCGAGTCCCTGCAACGTGTCTGTGTACGCTTCAGGTCCCGCGAGGGCGCTACTCAACACCGCGATGTGGGTAAACAGGTAACCGATCAGGACCCACCCAGTAAACTTGTGGAAGATCCATGCCCACATCCCGGCCGAGAACTCCTTCCACCTGCCGAAGTCCTCGATAAGGCCGCGATTGTAAGACTGACTCATACGCTCATTCCGAGGGTTAGGCCCAGGGGGTATAGAAGTTATCCTTATGCCGCCCACATGCGGCGTTCTTTGCCGGTTGTCGAGTTACTCTAACGTTTCGAGGAACGGATCCTGGTGTTCGAGCTCGCGCTCGAGCGCGTTGAGGATCGTATCACTCAATCCAACCAGGTGACAGATTGGATTCCCCGGGTACACGACGGGATTCTCGAGTACGCCGACGAGCAACCCCGTAAACGGTGCCTGCACCGTGACGATGTCCTCTTCTTCCTTGAACGGGTTCGTGATGGCACAGATCGTGTCGCCTTCTCTGACGAGGTCACCACTCGAATGTTTCATGTCGACGATCCCCCCCGCGTCGGCTCGTATCCAGGTTTTTTCGCCGGCATCGTCGATGATGACCCGCCAGCCGGGCCAGTGAACCGGAGCATCACGATGGAGGCCAAATTCCGCGAGTACGCTTGCGACACCCGTCAGCGAACGGTCGATCAACTGTCGCTGGAATCGGTGTGCTTCCCCCATCTCGACGGTGATCGTTGGAATCCCATCTTTGGTCGCCTCCCCACGTAACGTACCGCTTGGACCCTCACCGGCGATAATCACGTTCGAACTGAAGGCTCGAGCGAGGCGTTCGACGCGTGCGTCCTCGAGGTCGGCACGGACGTGGAGCATGTTGGTCCGCCCACGCGTGGACGTGTGGAAGTCGATCCCGAGATCACAGGGTTGAATAAAGTTGGTATAGATGCGATGAGCCATCCGACGTGCACTGGTGCTGTCTTCCCGACCGGGGAACGATCGATTGAGGTCACGGTCGTAAATCGGCAGATACCGTTCCTGTGCGAGGAATCCGGGGACGTTCATCACGGGCAGGCAAACGAGTGTGCCGTGGAGTTCCGTATGGTCCCAGTCGTGGGCGACCTCACGGACGACCTCGATACCGTTGAGTTCGTCGCCGTGGGCCGCAGCCGAGAGGAACACGGTTGGGCCGGGCTTTTCACCGTTGATCACCGTCACAGGGATCCGGACAGGATCACCCAGATAGGTCTCACTGATTCCGTAGCGAATATTTGCGGATTCGCCGGGGTCCACACGTCCACCATTGTATGTGAACACGTTCTCATCATCGATGCCGCCGTCTGTCATCGGAGTACCGTCGGCGGAATCTGCAGTCATACTCGAGCAAAAGAGCCCCGACAGTATATAACGACTCGGTGACTGGCGGGGAGACAGAAGTCACGAGACCCTGGCGGGCGTTACGTTCTTACCGTGTCGGTACAAACCTGCAAATGCGTAATGAGGCGCGAACATTTCACCCTGGATGTCAGCGACGTTGATTGGGTCGAAACCGATGGCGAACCCACACAGCCCTCGGTAACGATCGACTTTACCGGCCCGGAAACGTGGCTTACAGAGCGCCTTAGCGGCCCTGGTGGTGAGCCACTCGGGGCCGAGGAAACTGACGCAGCCCTCCGTCTCCAGGGTCCAGTCAGTGATGCTGACACCGTTGGTGTCGTCAGCCTCACGAACCGGGTTACTGGAGATTTCGTCCTCGAACTCAATGAAGACGCTCGGGATGTGCTGCGATTCATCCGTGCGGCGAGGCGTTACGGGAAGGCTGCCAGCGGTGACGGACGGTATCAGGTCACGATCACCGTCGACGGTGAACTGTTTGTCGAATATGATAAACGAACCTTCCTCGTCTACGACGACGACGGAAACTTACTCCGCCAACACAGTCTGATTCCACGCGACGTCGAACTGTGATCCTACACGGTCAGAATAACCGGCATCTATAAGTGTTTTAGGCGTCCCTAAACTAAACGAAGGTATTTCGCCGGATCGCCATGACCCAACACGCTGTCCTCTCAACTGCCGACGATCATGCCTCGGAGACGACCACACGGCCGTCAACGATACTCACCCTCGAGAACGTCTCGAAGTCGTTCGGATCCGAGTCGGTCATCACCGATCTCTCTTTTTCGGTGAACAAAGGTGAGATTCTGACGTTGCTCGGCCCCTCCGGCTGTGGAAAAACGACGACGCTCCGGCTGATCGCTGGGCTCGAGCGTCCGGATACGGGGCAGATCGAATTGGAGGAGCGGCCCGTTGCCGGTTCGGGGCCGTTCGTTCCCGCCGAAGAACGTGGTGTCGGCGTCGTTTTTCAGGAATTTGCACTGTTCCCGCACATGACGGCTCGGGAGAACATCGGATTTGGATTGACCGACTGGGAAGCCGACGAACGGGAGGCACGAATCGACGAACTGCTCTCGCTTGTGGGCCTCTCAGCACACGGTGACGATTACCCAAAAGAGCTCTCCGGAGGACAACAACAACGGATTGCGCTCGCTCGCTCGTTGGCTCCCGAACCCGACATCATCCTGCTCGATGAACCGTTTTCGAACCTCGACGTCGACCTTCGGGTCGAGATGCGAGAAGAGGTCCGTCGGATTATCAAAGAAACAGGCGTAACGGCGATTTCCGTCACCCACGATCAGGAAGAGGCACTGTCGGTCTCCGATCGCGTCGCCGTGATGCACGAGGGCAACCTCGAGCAGATCGACCGACCCGAACGCGTCTTCCAGCAGCCAAAGTCACGCTTCGTGGCCGGCTTTCTCGGTCACGCGAGCTTTTTATCAGGCACGGTTCACGGCGATCACGTCGAGACCTCACTCGGGCGTGTGCTCCGTGAGGACGTCGACGGCCTGGTCGTCGAGTACGACGGGACTGAGATCGACCTGTTGATTCGCCCCGACGACGTCACCGCCTACCCTGCCGCAGGGCCAGAAGCTGACGGAACGGTCGTCTATCGACGCTATCTCGGTCCCACGATTCTATACCGGGTCGAACTCGATACTGGGGAAACGATCGAGTGTATGCACAACCACTCAGATCAAATCGATCTCGACGAACGGGTTGCCGTCCGGGTCACGGCCGACCACGAGCTCGCCTGGTTCCCGGCCAACCAGCGCACGGACGCAGACAGTCACGGGACCGCTGGGTACTAGACTCCATTTGTCTCACCGCTGCTCGGGACTGCCGTCGCTGACTGCTGACCGAACAAAGAGGCTACCCTCACGCGGTCAGATCGGTGCCGTCTCGTGGTCGAACGACTGACATTCGATCGTTCGACCCTCTGGATCGGTCGCGAAAAATTGGTAGATCTGGTACCGCTCGTTTTCCACTGGCTCGCCCGTTGCCCGATCGCTGAGCTTCTCGTACATGACGTCCACATCCGCTCGAGAGCCGTAGACGAAGGTAATCGTCCCGTCGGTCTCTGCGCTCTCGCGGTCACAGAACCCAAACAACATATTGTCGTACTGGAGGATCGTGCAATCGGGCTGATCGAGCCAGCGACTCGCTCCCATCGTGGATTCGTAGAACCCGACGGTCTCCTCGAGTGTCTCCGTCGCGAAGAAGACGATTCCGGACATAGCTGGAGTGACACCCGCGGGACGCAAAACTGTACGGGTGTCGGAACGATTATTCCAACTGGATGAGCAGTGGTCGTACAATGGACACTGTCGCTCGTCGGTGTGGCTTCGTCGCCCCAGCAGTTGCCGTCGGCGCAATCGTTCTCGCGACGATCATCGCCGCGCCGGAGACGTTCACGTGGCAAGACCGAGCGCTCTCCGATATGGGTCGGACCGGTACCCGGACGTTTTGGCTGTTCAATGGCGGACTCATCGTGGCCGGGGTCGTCGGGATACCGTTCGTCTGGCGCTTCGTTCGAGAGAGTCAAAACCGGGTCGAGCGGGCGGGAGCCGTACTAACGGGAGTAGCCGTCGTGGGCATGATCGGCGTCGGGATCTTCTTTCTCGGACACACCGAGTACTACCTCGAGACGGATCTCCACGGAATTGCAGCGTTGACGGTCTTCGGTGTGGCCCCGGTCGCACAGTTCGTCGCCGGGGCGGGACAGGTGGTGGCCGGCGATCGCTGGCTCGCCATCGCCTCGTTCTGGTTCGGGATCGTGCAACTCCTCAGCTGGATCATCTGGCTTGGCTATCGCAGCGGTGCAGCCGACCCGTGGGCCTGGTTCGCGGTGCCCGAGATGGTCGCGGCCGTCGCGTTTGCTGGGTGGATCGTCAGTATCGCCCTGACCATGGAATAGGAGCCAGTCGGCTGACCAAACGCTGGGTCCACCGGCCTACTGCTTGCCGTTGAACGGTGAGAACAGG
>PUKM01000193.1 GCA_003552325.1 Natrialbaceae archaeon
CCGAGTGCCTCGAGGATCCACGAGAAGCCCAGATAGTGTAAGAATCGAATGTGCAACGGCTCGTCGAGTCCGTACCGTTCTTCGATCGCCGCGATCAACTCCTCGCTCGCCAGTTCCTCGGCGACCATGTAGTCGACGGGATCACCCGGCGTCGCGTTCACGAGGATAAATGTGATCACGGCGATGCCGAACATCACGGGAATCGCTTGCAGGAGTCGTCGGATCGTGTATCGTAACAGCCCCATCGTCTCTCGAGTGTCGTGGTCCGTGTGGTGTGTGAGCAACGGACAGATGCTCGGTGTTCAGTTGTGTACCCTGAACGGTGTCCGTTCACCTGGCGCATGCAGGCCCAGACGATCTGTCGTTACTGCAACGACAGATCTGGGTGGTCAAGGTGCGGATTCGTCGACGTTGTCGTACTCGCGAGGACCCCGTCGACTTCGTCCTCGAGGTACGCGACGGCGTTCAGATCGTTCCAGCCCGGAATGTGTACCACCTCCTCGATGATCTCGGTCTGAATCTCGGTGTACAACTCGCTGCGTTCGTCGTCGTCGATCGACCGTCTGGCGTCTCTGATCATCTCGTGGAAGTCGTCGTCATCGTAGAAGTGCCCCTGGGTGATTCCCTCGTTGTCCTCGTGGAACAATTGATAAAAATACACGTCAGGGTCAGCGCCGCCCGTCCAGCCGAGTGAGTAAATGTTGAACTCATCGGCGTCTCCGGAGGTGTACGAATCGGTGAAGACGTCCCAGTCGAGACGCCTCACGTTGCCTCCGTACCCGATCTCGCCGAGTCTGTCGGCGATGAGTTCACCCCAGGCCTGGCGGATATCGTCCGGTGGCACGATGATCTCGAGTTCGTCACCCTCGTCGATTTCGTCACTCCCATCGAGGAGCGACTGGGCTTCCTCCGGATCGAACTCGTAGGCCATGTCGAGGAACTGTTCCTGGTCGATGTCGAACTCGTCGGCGACTTCCGGGGCGATCACCATGTTCGTGTAGGAAGCCGCCTCGCCGAGGACGCCCTCCACGAAATCTTGCGGCGAGTGACACAGTGCTACCGCCTCGCGGACATCGGGGTCCGCGGTCGGCCCTTCACGGCAGTTGAACGCCATGTAGAGGTAGCCCGTGCTCTCGATCGATTCGATGGCGACGCCATCGGTGGCCTCGATGTCCTCCCAGTCGGCCGGTGGGATTCCCTCCATGATGTGTGTTTCCTGGCCTAAGATACGAGCGACGCGGCCGGCGTCGTCCTCGGCCGGTTCGAATCTGATCTCTTCAATCTCTGAGGGTTCGTCCCAGTAATCGTCCCAGCGTTCAACGTCGACGAACTCGCCAATCGTCGCATCGACGAACTGGTAGGGGCCGGAGCCGACCGGATCCGTCGTGTTGAACGCTTCTGGATCGTCCTGTCGCGCCTCCGCGTTGACGATCGCACTCGGCAACACGATCGTTTCGAACGGGCCGTACACGTGCTCGAGGTCGAACTGTACGGTCTGGTCGTCGATCGCCTCGGCATCCTCGATCATATCGTAGTCCGGCATATTGTCCGTCTCCTCTTCGACCGGGGCGAGGAAGGTGTGGACGACGTCCTCGGCCGTCACGGGATCCCCGTTATGGAACTCTGGGCCGTCTTCCAGTTCGAGGATGTAGCGTTCTCCGTCGCGTTCCACCTCGGGGTCGTCCGCGGCAAGCTTTGGCTGTGGGTCGAGCGTCTGTGGTTCGTACTCATAGAGCCCGTCGTAGATCGTCTGCGTGATCTGGTTCGAATAGGCGTCGTTCAAGACGATCGGGTCCCACTCGATCGGTGCAACCTGTTGGGTGACGTTCAGTTGCTCGTTTTGCTGTGCCTGACTGACCGAAGGCTCGGCGTACACCGCATCGTTATCTCCCTCGAGATACCCCGTCGCCAGTGCGGCAGAAACTGCCACGCCCGAGGCGAGCAGGCGCCGTCGTGTGAGTGCTGAATCGTGTCCCGTCATGGTATGGCCTCCCTTCACAGGTCGAGTATTTTGGTATTCGACACGTATTGTGATACGTTCCGAGATTAGAATTATTTATCATTTTATTTACGACCTGGTAACTTCACATGACGAGCTGTCCCACACTGGCAGTATCCGTGACTCGATGGACGGTGCGAACACCCCTCCTGGAACGGTCCGACCTCTGACGGCGCGCTTCCCGGCAGTATCTCCTCCCCCTCACCCACCGACGGGAGACGGCTCGAGAAGCCCTTCGGACACGATCGGTGACCTGCCGATGGAAGAAGGCGCGGACCGAAACAGTGGCATTTCAATCCCAGATTACGGCAACATTTTCTGGTACAACTCGCCACGAAACACGGGCCACTCAAACGAACGAGACCGTCTCCTCGAGTGACACGGGCACCGACCCCTTCCGATAACCCTCCACCCGTCCGTCGGGTCGGGCTCGATAGACAACCGCGGGACGGTGTCGGACATCCGGTTGTTCCCCACGGACCATCCGCCAGGCGTCGTCCGGGAAACTCGAGCAGTCAACGAAGAGGGTCGCGCCGCCGCCGTGGTTGGCGAGTTGGCCGCTCGTCTTCGTCTCGGCCGTGTCACGAACGGCGGCCACGGGGCCCGCAGCCGCCCGGTTTGCGGGTGGCTGAGGCCTGGTTACTTCGACGAGGACGTTCGTGTTCGTCTCGGGATCCACAGCTCGATAATCGAGTGAGTGCCCGGTCGTGACCTCGATCTCCGGCGTGATGTCGTAGCCACTGTCGACGAGGATATCGGCGGCGATGAATTCGGCCATCGCCGCGCTCATCCGCACCCGATCGACGTGCGGACTCGTGCCCAGTTTGCCGGCCATCACGTCCCGGTAGTCATCGAGGGCCCCAGTCTCGAGAATGCCCTCGATGTAGCGTGTCGTCTCCCGTCGAGACGCGTCGGGGAATCCCGCGGCGTGTTCGCGGAAGAACGCCCGCGTCGATTCCCGACCGTCTTTCGACATGAATACTGGAAGGAAAAACCACGAGAGATAGGGGTAGTCGGCGAGCCAGGGGTCGCGTTCGTGGAGGGTCGCGAGCAGTTCCCGTTGGGCCCACCGGGCCACCGGGTACGGAACCTCCTCCCAGCCGAATTTATCCGTTCGCCACAGCGACGAGGGTGTTTCGGTGTTCCCCATCCAGTAGGCCTCCCCGTCCGTACGGGCGAAGAGCGCGATGTCCCCGTTTGCCATTTCGAAGCGGTGCGTGTCCCACGACCCCGAGATGGCGTACCAGGGACCGGCGGCTCGAGCGCCGAGGTTTCGGTCGAGAGGACGAAAAATATCGTCGTGAACGCGTTGTTCACTCCAGTGCTGGGGCGAGTATCGAAAGCGAAGCGGCCGGGCCACGAGTGGACGTACGTGATGGTCCGGCATACGTCTTCCTTTCTTTCGAGCGCGAAAACGTGAACGACCGTTACATTCATATGTCGGACACGCCTACGTTGTCTGTACTTACCATGTCAATGGGTGCCTATGACGAAGACGAACATGAGCGCCGTGAACGCCAGGCTTCCAAAGTCGATACCGATTTCGACGACGAACGGACGATCCATCACGGGACGATAGAGTACGACTCCGGCGAATCAGCCGACGACCTGCTCGATCAGTTCCGCGAGATCAAATCCAACTAGTTCTCTCCTGGTGTTCCTGACAGCTCCCCCGCTGTCACGCTCGCGGTCTGTGAGCGACCGCACCGCTCAGGACACACTTACGAACGGTCCCAGCCAGGCGTTTCCGGGGCCCCGTGGGCTCCTTCGACTGCCTCCGTTACCCGGTCCTGATCGTCGTCAGTGGCTGTCCCCCACTGCGCTGGCTCCGGGGCGCGTTCGGCCCACGAGCGACAGGCACGGCCAACCCAGGAATCGGCCTCGAGCACCTGCGTTCGTGCCCGTTCACGGTGTGGTGTAGAAAGGGCGAACGTCCCCGGCGCTGACGCCGCCGCGACGGCGACGAACACCGCCCGGTCCTCGAGCGTCAGTGCGTCCGTCGCCAGCCGCTCGAGTCGCCCCTCCAGCGCCTCCGGTTCGGGATAGGTGAACAGTTTCTGGCCGATTGCCTGTGGCCCAAACAGCGGCGTGTCGTCGGGAGCCGTCGTCACCTCGATCGCGAGGGCCGGGCACCCGTCGTCCGCGGCGCCCTCGCGACAGAGCCTGTTCCCGCCGAACGCCCCCTCGACCCGTTCACACTCGGTTTCTGCCTCGAGTGCGGCGGTGTGTGCGGGATAGGTTCGACACTCCGCGGGGTAGTGGTCCGTGTCGTGGATCCGACACTGCAGCGTGGTCGGATCGAGAAAGACACAGCTCGGGAGCCACGTGGGCTCCTCGAGGTCGAACGGGGCGACGAGTTTCGGGGGTTTTCGAAGGCCGACGAAGAACGCAGGACGGCCGGCGATCGCGGCGACCTCGTAGCCGTCGATAGTGACGGACTCGTCGGCAGCGTCGGCTTCCCAGAGCCGTGGGGTGAGTGCGTCACCCAGTCCCGCCTCGAGGAACGCCCGGACGTCCTCACGCGTGAGCGGAACGAACGAGGCCACGTCGTCGATGGGAGTACGTCGGGGACCACGTCTCCGGCCCCGATCTGGAGTCGCCTTGGCCGCGTTCGGGTCCTCGACCAGTGGCCGCCAGTCGAGACAACAGCCCGCACACCCCTGGCAGTGGACGTGCATGCACGCACTGACGGCTGCGAGTACCTTCAATGTCACTTCCGGTCGTACTGTTTTGGGATAGGACCCAGGTTGCACTCGAGGCGAACACCCGGGTCTCGGTTCGGGCCGGACACAACGGCTATTTCCCTCGAGCGATCACGTTCGGTATGGCCCGGACTGCCTGCGACGGCTGTGACCGTCCCGTCTCGATCGCGGGCGGTATCGCCAACCTGTGGACCTTCGGCGACCGCGACGGCAGCGACGGCTCTGCGATGACCCTCGAGTTCGACGACGGCTCGAGTCACTTGCTCTGTTATCCGTGTATCGCGGCCCTTCCCGACGAGCCAGCGGCCGGGGACGTGGCGGCGCTTTCGACGTCGGCACACGCTGATAGCGAGGGAGGGGGCGATGGTGACGATCCCGACGGCTGAAACGGTCTGTGAGACGTCATCACCGGTTCAGTCACCGCCTCTCTCGGGTTGACCCGCTACCCATGCACAATAAACCGGGACTGTCTCACCCGAGAGTGACACGTGCTGCTTACAGCAACCTCTTTTGCCGGGGGAATCAGCTGACGTCGCAGACGCCAGCCTCAACCCCCGGCAAAACCCGTTGATGCCAAAAGCCCGCGACGGCCGGCTTTTTAGCGTAGATTTTTGCAAGCGGTTCGAACGAACGGAGTGAGGACCCGCAGTAAAAAGGTAGGGAGGCAGAAGGGTGGATACCTGGCACTGCTCGAGGAG
>PUKM01000177.1 GCA_003552325.1 Natrialbaceae archaeon
ATCGATCCTGGGACCACCACTGCCGTCGCGATCGTCAGCCTCGAGGGCGACGTCCTCGACATCTGGAGTTCCCGGATGAACACGACGGCGGACGTCATCGAGTGGATCGTCGAACGCGGCCGCCCGGTGGTGATCGCCGCCGACGTCACGCCCATGCCCGAAACGGTCGAGAAGATTCGTCGCAGCTTCGACGCCGCTGGCTGGAACCCCGAACGGAACATCCCCATTGACGAGAAACAACACCGAACGCGGGACCACCCCTACGAGGACGACCACCAGCGTGACGCCTTAGCCGCCGCGCTGTACGCCGTCGACGCCCACGAGAGCCAGTTCGAGCGGATCGCCCGCAAACTCCCACCCGGGATCGACCGGGGTGAGGTCACCGCACGTGTCGTCGCCGGCGGGGAGACCGTCGAAACCGTCCTGGCAGACCTCCAGGAGAGCGACGACGACGAGGAACCGGAACCAGAACACGAGCCACGAGAACTCACCGCCGAGGAAAAACGGATCCGGGACCTCGAGCGCCAGGTCGAACGCCTCGAAGGCCACGTCGACACGCTCGAGGGACGCCTCGAGGACCGCGACGACACGATCGAGGACCTCCGGGCAGAACTCGCCGTGACCAAACGCGAAGAGCGCCGACAGATTCGCAAAGAACGGGAGGTCTCCCGACTCGAGCGGACGGTCGAGCGCCTCGAGGACGAACGCGATGAGGCCCGTGAGACGGTCGCAGACCTCGAGCAGAAAGTCGAGCGGATGAAAGCCCTCTGGAAACTCGACCACTCGAACTTCGCGGACGTGTCGGAGAAACAGGCGGGACTCGTACCGGTCAAAGTCGTCGAGAAGTTTACCAAGGGAGCGATTCGGGAGGCCCACGATGCGTACGGCATCGCCGAGGGTGACGTCGTGTACGTCAAGGATGCGAGCGGGGCGGGTCGATCGACGGCCCAACTGTTGGCTGACTTCGAGCCACGCGTCGTCCTGAAAGACGGCGGGCTGTCAGATATCGCGACTTCGATCCTGTTCGATCGTGAGATCCCCGTCGGCCCAGCCGATGACGTCGCTATGCAGGAAGTCGACGAGCTCGCCGTCGCCCGCGAGGCCGACGTCGAAGACGTCATCGACGACTGGCACGAGCGCGCACTCGAGCGGGAACGCGATCAAAAGGTGCAGTTGGTCGATCAGCTTATCAGTGAGCATCGGGCGGGGAATCGCGAGGCGTGACCCGACAAGGGTGTCCGCTCGAGCGGCGCGCGCACGTCCAGAACGAGCAACCACTGATCCGTCTGTATCGGGTTCGCCAAAACTGGTGCTCGGGACTCGAGTCTAGGCCATCCCCCACGCCGAGAGCATGCCAGTCACGATCGACTTGACCACGAGGCCCACGCCAGCAAGCATAAGCCCCAGGCCGGCGGCGATCACGTAATCCTGGTAGGCGATGAGGCCGATACCGGCGATGAGCAGGACGATACCGACGATCCCCAGCGGACCGAGATTGTTGCGCATACCCGTCGTGTACGGTGAACAGTCTTAATGGCGGTGATTTCCCGCGAGCGACCGAGTGACTTAACCGACAGCCTGTGCTATTTTTACTGGGAGAGAGAGCCTGGCTGCCGCGATGGCCCTGCCGGCAACGAACGGGCCACCAGACGCCGAGTGACCCACGCGGTCGCTCGAGCGCTCGCGAGGAAAGTCCCCCCACCCGTCGGGCGGGTGACCGGACGCAAGTCCGGAGCGGGAGACCGCTGGCTCTGGAACAGCAACGACACGTCTCGGCCCGATCGATGAGGCGCGCGAACCCAACCGTAAGGACGGGGAGTTGACCCGCCGAGAGAGGCGCAGTCGCGTATGCGACTGCGAAACCGTGGTGGCGTAGCCGCCACGATGACGGCCGAGGATCGATGGAACGGCGAAACCTCACCGGTGCAAGTCCGTGTCGCAGGTAGCCCGAGAATACCGCGCAAGCGGGCGATACGGATGCTGAGCCGAATGCCGGGCAGAACAGAAGGGGGCTTACTCCTCTCACCCGTTTTGAGACGTGAGCCTGGGGTCTCCTCGAGCGTCACTCAGCCAAGCAATCGCGTGGCAAACTGTAATGCGAACCCACCGGCCAGAAACGTCACGCCGATTTTGAAATACCAGTCCTGTACTTCGGATTCGACCCAGCTCCGCACCAAATTTGGCTCGCCGATCACCTCTCTCGTCATCTCGTCGTCGGTGGTGATCGTCACGACCGTCCCCGCTTCGGCCTCCGTCCGATCCGTGATCCCTATTTCGGTGACGCCGTCTGGAACCTCGAGGTTGGTCTTTTTCTCGATGATCGTCAGCAAGTACGCGAACTCGTCCATCTCGGACTCGAGTTGTTGATCGGCTAGCAGTCGCTCGAGAGCCAACACTTTGAATTTCGCGTTCGCGACCCGCCCAACGATGGGATACTTGACGAAGCGTGTCCCCTTGACGCCGAAAAAGAGTGCACCGATGAAATTGAGGCCGAGCCCGACGGCCATCCAGTCAACCATGGGATGGAATACTCCCTCGAGACGTACTAACCCTTGGGAGCGTGGGGTTCTTATTCGTCAGCTCACCTCTCTACAAATCCGTTCAGACGCGACGGATACTCGCGCCACTCGACGCTCGTCGCGTTGTTCGCTGAAAACGTCCTGACGGAGTCTGCCGGGAGCGAAGCGACCGTTAGGTACGTCATGAGGTGAACCCGTATCGGGTGTTCCAATGGAAGGCTTGTTAGAAGTGAGCATCCTGACGGAGTCTGCCGGGAGCGAAGCGACCGTCAGGCACGTCAGGAGGCGAACCCGCAGCGAGCGCTCCGAATTGGAGCGCTCGCAAGAAGTGAGCGTCCTGACGGAGATTTGAACTCCGGTCCCTGGCTCCGCAAGCCAAGAGGATAGTCCACTACCCTACCAGGACTCAACTCTTCCTTACCCTGAGTACGTTAAAGCCCTTTCGAAAGGCAGAGCCGGCAGGCAGCTACTGGCACACCCACACTCACACAGCCGTTCCGGGGTTTAAATACCATGCCGAGGGAGCTACGGTATGCCGATCACCACCAGCACCGGACGCCGAATGGACAACGCTTATGCGCGGGCTACCCATGCACGAGCATAGAATGAGCGAGATCGAGGGTATATACGAGGACCTCGAGGCGGATACGGACGTTTCCCTCGAGGAGTTTCGGGAAGCGGTCGAGGCCAAAGTCGAGCAGATGGGGGGACTCGCCGACGAGGAGACGGCGGCGATGTTGATCGCCCACGAACTCGGCGCGAGCGAGGTCAACGGCGTGGCCGATATCGAGCCAGGCATGGAGGAAGCGAAGTTCACCGCGAAGGTCCTCAAAATCGGCGAGATGCGGACGTTCGAGCGTGATGGCGAGGACGAGGATGGCCGCGTGGTCAACGTCGAAGTGGCTGACGAGACGGGAAGCGTCCGGGCAGCGTTCTGGGACGAACACGCCCAAGCGGCGGTCGACGAACTCGAGGAAGGGCAGGTGTTGAAAGTCAAGGGCCGGCCGAAGGAGGGGTTCAGCGGTGTCGAGATCAGCGTCGACGATGTGGAACCGGACGACGAGACCGAAATCGACGTCCAACTTGCCGACACCTACACGGTCGAGGCCCTCTCGCTCGGGCTCTCCGATGTCTCGCTGGTTGGGGCGGTCCTCGATACGGGCAGCGTCCGGACGTTCGATCGTGACGACGGCTCGACGGGCAAAGTCGCGAACCTGACTCTCGGCGACGAAACTGGCCGTATCCGGGTCACGCTGTGGGATGACCAGGCCGACCTCGCCGAGGAGTTCGAGGCGGGGGACACCGTCGAGGTCGTCGACGGCTACGTCCGGGATCGAGATGGGTCGCTCGAGTTGCACGTTGGCAACCGGGGAGCCGTCGAGGCAGTGGACGAAGATGTCGAGTACGTCCCCGAGAGTACGCCGATCGAATCACTCGAGATCGGGGAGACGGTCGATATCGCGGGTGTCGTCCGCTCAGCAGATCCGAAGCGGACCTTCGATCGCGACGATGGCTCGGAAGGGCAAGTTCGAAACATCCGGGTACAGGATGCGACGGGTGATATTCGGGTCGCGATGTGGAGCGAGAAAGCGGACATTGATGTTGGACCGGGTGACGAGGTCGCCCTTGCGGATGTCGAAATCCAGGATGGGTGGCAAGACGATCTCGAGGCCTCTGCTGGCTGGCGGTCGACGGTGACCGTCCTTGGGAGTGGCCCCGATGCTGGGGCGGGTAGTGCTGGCGGTGACGAGACCGAGGCGGGATTGTCGGCGTTTACTGATGGTGCCGATGATACAGCGGACTCGAGTGAGGTCGACAGTCAAGCTCCAAGCGACGAGCCCCTAGACGGCGAGGTCATCGAGTTTACCGGCGTCGTCGTCCAGGCCGGTGATCCGGTCGTCCTCGACGATGGGGAAACGACGATGAGTGTCGAGACGACCGTGGACGTGGGCCTCGGTGAGGAAGTAACCGCTCGAGGGACCGTGACCGATGGTCGACTCGAGGCTGAGGACGTGTTCTAGGCCCTGCCCGGACAAAAAGCATTAAGAAGGTGACCTGCCGCTATCTGGGTATGAACGTCGAACTCCCGTTTGCGCCGGTGGACACGATTATACGGCGAAACGCTGGAGAGCTACGGGTAAGCGCCGGCGCGGCCGAAGCGCTCGCGACCGAAATCCAAGCCCATGGCGCGCGTCTGGCCGTGGACGCAGCCGAACGGGCAACCGCCGATGGCCGAAAGACACTGATGGCGTCGGATTTCGAGGTGGAAACCGTCGTCGATAAAGACACACTCGAGTTGCCTGTCGCACCCGTCGACCGCATCGCCCGGATCGATATCGACGACACGTATCGCGTCTCGATGAACGCACGTATTGCGCTCGCCGATATCCTCGAGGATTACGCAGATAACGTCGCTCGGGCAGCGGCAATCCTCGCGAGACACGCCGATCGCCGGACGATTACGGCGGACGATATCGAGACCTACTTCGCGTTATTTGAGTGATTCTATGCGCTTTGGGTACAGCGACACCTGTCTCGAACACGACCCTGGGCCGCGCCATCCGGAGACGCCGGACCGGTTGCGCGCGATCCGCGAGCGGCTCAAACACAAACACGGTGTCGAATACGTCGAACCCGACCCCGAGACACTCGAGACGATGGCCGGGGTTCACGACCGGAGCTACCTCGAGGATGTCGAGGCGTTCTGTGCCGATGGTGGGGGCAGTTGGGATCCTGATACGACGGCCGTCGAGGAAACCTGGCCGGCGATCCAGATGGCGGTTGGGTCGGCGTGTTGGGCTGCGCGCCGGGCACTCGAGGGCGACGATGGACGACAGACGCCGTTTTCGTTGGGTCG
>PUKM01000101.1 GCA_003552325.1 Natrialbaceae archaeon
GCCGAGAACGCCCGCCGTCGTGAGACCGCCAAGATACGTCCGTCTGTCCATACAGGAGCTAGGGAGCAGCCACAAAAAGGCTCGTTGGTTTGGAACCCGAAAAACCGACAGCGGTTTTTGACCCTCATCCCTACAGCTTGTATGACCGTCTCTCGTCGGACACTCTTGCGTGCAGCTGCTGTCGCCGGGACGATTGGGGTGGCCGGCTGTCTCGAGCGCCTCGGTTTCGAGGAGCAATCGGCATGGGACACGCCAAATATGGTCGAAGACCGGCCGGATGCGGTCTATATGCCACCAGCATCCGAGGAGATGGGCGTCTACGGCCAGGCGCGGGGCGATGGGTACGTGGTCGAACTTAGCTACACGTTTCCACACCGGTTCTGGCTCGTCGCCGGCGACCGCGAACGGGTCGACGTCCAACCCGACGACACCCTCCATCTGATGATGACCGTCTGGGACGAGGAAACCCAGACAGTGCTCCCCGTCGACATGGGCCTCGAGGTGTACGATACCGACGAGTCACTGATCCACGGCGACGACCCCTGGTCGATGCTCTCTCAACGGATGGGCTTTCACTACGGCGACAACGTCCAACTCCCCGGCGAAGGGGAATACATCGCCCGGATGCTCGTCGGCCCGGTCAGCACCAACCGCACCGGCGACCTCGAGGGCCGCCTGGAGGAGTCCACAATGCTCGAGGTCCCATTTACGTACGAACACGCCGATCTGAACGACCTCGAGCTCAATCTGATCGACGATGACGAACAGGGTACCAGGGACGCGTTGCCGTTGATGGACCATACCGAACATGGAGGTGACGACCACGGCGATCACGAGGGTCACGATACCCACGGCGACGGCCATCACGACGACCACACGCATGACCACGGCGACCACAGCCACCCTCCAACCTCCGCCGGCCCCACCGTCGAGGACCTCTCCGGAACCTTCCTCGGCGCTGAAACCACTGCCGACGCGAGGATCTACGCCCTCCTCACCGACCTCGAGCGGTTGGCCCAGGACGACCCGTACCTGGCCGTCTTTCCGCGGACCCCCTACAACGACGTCATCCTCCCGTTCATGCAACTGTCGGTCACACTCGAGGCCGATGGTGACACCCTCCTCGAGTCCGCACTCACCGAAACGCTCGACCACGAGTACGGCCACCACTACCGCCTCGTCGACCCGAGCCTGCACGATGCCGATACCCTGACCGTCCACATCGACACCCCACCGCAGGTGTCCCGTCACGACGGCTACGAAACCGCGTTCTTCGAGTTCGAAGACGTCCACTTCGACCTCGAGTAGCCAGAAGCAGCAGTCGGTTTCTGCCACCGCTAGGCCCTTGCTGATGCATGGTATGGATTCGATAACAAACACCACACAGCACAAACCACGTTGTCATGTCCCAGTCGCACCAGCCACACGTGACCATCGGCTGCCCCTCCTGTGACGCATCCATCTCCACACCCGTCCCCGGCGGACCAGGCATTCAGACCGATGGCGGAACCAGCGATCGCTCGAGTGACCACCGACTCTCTGGGCGGATTTCCTCCTGCGATAACTGTGGCCACACCTTCGAGTTGTATTACTACTGACCACCGTACCCGCCCCTACTTTCGTGAATAGATGAGAGGGAGACGCGAACGAGAACGACGCGGATCAGGACCCGGTAGCCTCCGCTTAGTCAATTGAACGGTGGCCGTCGTTCATCCCATGGGCGACCATCGACTGCAACACGATCAGTCCGCCATGCATGTCACTACCGACGACCACGTTTCAGGCGAATCGACACCTACTGCCCTCGCTGACCTCCCGCCAAGTGCGAAACTCGTCTACAAAGTCCTCGAGTACGAGGGCGCGATGACCCAGGCCGAAATCGCCGAGCAGTCGAGGCTCTGCTCTCGTACCGTGCGCTACGCCCTGACCAAACTCGAGGGGTGTGAGGGAGTCAACCGGCGAGCCTCGCTCGAGGACGCACGTCGGTCGATTTACTGGCTGTCTGATGCCTAATTTCCACTGAGGCCGACCGAAGCGCCCTATACTGCCGAGCGCCGAGAGCCCTGTATGCACGGGACCGTTCGTCACATCCACATCGCCCCCGAACAGGGAGCCCCGCCGGAAGCCGTCACCGCCGTCGACGCAGTTGCGGACGCCGGGCTCCGTGGGGACCGGTACTTTCAGGCCGAGGGGACGTTCGCCGAGCGCGACGGGAGCGACCTGACACTGATCGAAGCCGAAGCCCTCGAGGCCGTCGCAGCCACGTTCGACCTCGAGATCGAGCCCGGTTCTCATCGGCGGAACGTCACGACGACCGGAATCAGTCTCGAGTCACTCCTCGGGACGACGTTCACCATGGGGGACGTCCGCTGTCGAGCCGTCGACCGCTGTGCCCCGTGTGCCTATCTCGAGCGCCACCTCGACCAGCCAGGACTGGTCGACGCACTCGACGGCCGAGGGGGGTTGCGCTGTCGCGTGCTCGAGGGCGGAACGATCACGGTGGGCGACGAGGTTCGTCCTGTCCAAACCGAGCAATAGAAGCGACGCCAGTCGCTAGAGACGAGTATGGAGACCACCATCGTCGGCGAACTCGTGAGCCAGGAAACGCTCGAGGATCGGGTGGCAGACGAGGCGTGTCCTGGGTGGGTCAGCGACCACTGGCACTCCTTTCGCGAGGGACTGCTCGGGCAGCGTAACGACAGCCCGTTTCCGTGTTTCTTCGGCGCGGAATCCGTCGCCTCGGGCGACCCGCTCTACACCGCTGTCCCCTCGATGACCGACAAAGACGCCCTCCTCGACCTCGGGCGCGTACTCGAGACCTACCTCGAGATGTGGACGGACTACAGCGACCGGGCCTCGCTGGTGACGTTTTTCAAACCACCCGAGCGCCCGCTCACCGAAGCCGAGTATCACGACGCTCTCTGGCACATCCTCCAGTTTTTGCACGTTCACGACCCCGAGCCCTGGCCCACTGAGATCCCGACTGAGCCCGACGACCCCTACTGGGAGTTCTGTTTCGCGGGCGAACCCATGTTCCCGACCTGCCGGGCTCCGTTCTATGCGGATCGCAAGAGTCGATACTGTCCGATCGGCCTCGAGATAACCTTCCAGCCCCGTGGACTCTTCGAATCACTCGGTGTCACTGGCGACACCGAGGCGGGTCAGCACGCACGCGACGTGATCCAGGATCGGCTGAGCGAGTACGACGGCGTCTGCCCACACGCCGATCTCGGTGACTGGGGGAACGAAGGCGATCGGGAGTGGCCACAGTACATGCTCTCGTCGGACGACGATCAGGCCCCGTCGGTGTGTCCGATCACCGTCACCCGCGAGCATCCGAAGTCGGAGGTGCTGTTGGGAGACAGCCGACAGGTACCGGTCCATGTCTGATCCCGTCCCCACGTCTCCGGCGGTCCTCGTGCTCATCGACTTCCAGCAGGGGTTCGACGAGCCACGGTGGGGCACCCGGAACAACCCCGACGCCGAAGCCAAGGCCCGCCAACTGCTCGAGGCCTGGCGGGACCGAAACTGGCCTATCGTCCACGTTCGCCACGACTCGAGGGAGGTGGACTCGCCGTTGCGAGGGGACAGCCCCGGTTTCCAGTTCAAAACCGGGCTCGAGCCCGCCGATGGGGAGCCGACGTTCGTCAAACGAGTCAACGGGGCGTTCGTCGACACCGACCTCGAGGCGTGGCTTCGTGATGCGGGACACGAACACCTGGTCTGTTGTGGGCTGACGACCGACCACTGCGTGTCGACGACCACCCGGATGGCGGAGAATCGTGGCTTCGACGTTACCGTCGTCGCCGACGCCACCGCAACCTTCGATCGAACACTCGAGGGCGAGCACTTCGACGCCGACCTCGTCCACCGAACCGCACTCGCTCACCTCAACGACGAGTTTGCGACTGTTGTACGCAGTGGCGATTTGCTCGAGTCCTGAGAACGTGACGGTGCTCGTGGTCTCCGCACAGGCTATCGCTTCGATGCGGCAGGGCCCCCTTCGAAACACCCATACCTGCGCTGGCCAACTCCCCGACAATGGAAACGGGCACTATTCCTGGCGAGGAACTCGTCGGCGGCATCGACCTCTATCGGACCCTCGAGAGTGGCCAGAGCTACTGCTGGACACGAAGCGATGGCGCGATGTACACGGACCAGCCCGCACCCGAGGCGTGGTACCGAACCGTCGTCGAGGGGATCCCGGTGGCCGTTCGCCAACCGGCAGGAGTGGCAAGCGGTGACCTCGAGTGGCGGTCGACGACCGACGCCGTCCCCCTGCTCCGGCGGCTGCTCAGACTGGACGACGACCTCGAAGCGATCGCCGACGATGCCCCACCGGAACCGTTGATCCAGGAGGCCTACACGGCCCACGACGGGATGCGCCTGGTCGAAGACCCGCCCTTTAATTGTCTGATCTCGTTTATCTGTTCCGCACAGATGCGTGTCGGGCGCATCCACGGCATGGTGAGTCAGCTCGCTCGCACCTACGGCGACACCTACACCCTCGGCGAGGCCGAGATCAACGCCTTCCCTACCCCCGACCAACTCGCCGCGGCAACGGAAGCCGACCTCCGCGAACTCAGCCTCGGCTACCGTGCGCCATACGTCCAGCGGACCGCCGAGATGGTGGCCGAAGGCGAGGCCCATCCTGAAGACGCCCGCGACCTCGAGTACGAAGCCGCTCGTGAGTACCTGACACAGTTCGTCGGCGTCGGGGACAAAGTCGCCGACTGCGTGTTGTTGTTCTCACTTGGATTCGACGAAGCCGTCCCTCTCGACACCTGGATCCAGACGGCTATTGCCGAGTACTTTCCCGACTGCGACAACGGAAACTACGCCGAGACCTCTCGAGCGATCCGGAGCCGCCTCGGTGGGCGGTACGCGGGGTACGCCCAAACCTACGTCTTCCACCATTTGCGAACGGGTGCTGTCGACACCTGATGACGCTTCTCGGGGTTCGTCGACTGCCCCCACAGGACCATGTTTCCCACCGATCGCCGGATCGCCTGCGCCTGCATTGGCCCACCGACCCTCCCCTCCCTCGAGCCGCCTGGTCTCACGCTATCGAACTGCAGGCCGGAGATCCGTCCTCGAGTCGGTCTCCGTGGCTTCATCGTCTTCGTCCTCCCCCTCATCCAGCGATTCCTCGCCGGCTTCGATCACGTACTGCTGGCCGTGCATCGGATCGAGCAACGTATCGACAGCCGCCTGGTCGTCCTCGAGCACCGGCACGTCGTCCGTCTCGGGTTCGGCCATCGCGTTGTCGATCGGATCGGCGAGATCGACCGGGAGGTGACCCCCGTCGTTTCGCTGCTCGAGGTCCGTTTGGGAGAGTCGTTCGTCGCCGTTCGTGGCCA